>JBBTSK010000181.1:0-11658 GCA_038078795.1 Patescibacteria group bacterium | reverse complement strand
CGAGGTTGGCTTCGGCGCAGAGCATGCGATCCACCAACTGCTCGTTCGACATTTCCAAAGAGAAAATGCCCACCGGCTTTTTGGTTTTGACAGCCACGTTGCGAGCGATGTCCAAAGCCAGCGACGTTTTACCAACCGAAGGACGGGCGGCTAAAATAATCAAGTCAGACTTTTGCAGTCCGGCCAGGACGTTGTCTAACTCGGTAAATCCTGTCGGTAGCCCGCGCAGTTTGCCGCGTTCGCGGTGCAGTTCGTCAATGCGCTCAAAAGCTTCGGAAAGGACACTGCGGATGGGGGCGAAGCTATTTTTCAAAAAGTTGCTGGAGACGTTGAACAGCGTCTGTTCGGCTTGATCCAAGATCACATCCGTGTCTTCTACTTCATTAAAACCCATTTGCGAAATGGCTGAAGCCGCTTTCAAAATACGGCGCAAGGTGGCTTTTTTTTGCACGATTTTGGCGTAGTGCGCGACGTTGCCGCTAGTGGCCACGGCGTTGGAGAGTTCGGCCACGGTTGAGCGGCCGCCAATTTCTTGCAGTTTGCCGCGCTCCTCCAGACGATTGCAAACCGAGAGCAAATCAATCGGCTCGTGGCGTTCAAACAATTCCACAACGACTTCAAAAATAATCCGATGAGCGTCTTTATAAAAATCCTCCGCCCGCACTTGGTCGGCGATTTTGATGATGGCGTCGGCGTCGATGAGCAGAGAGCCCAACAGAGATTGCTCGGCCTCTAAATTGTGGGGAGGAATTCTGTCCATAAGTGGAAGGGGTCAGGTCTTTACTATTGCGTGTCATGCAATAGTAAAGACCTGACCCCAATTGGGCAAGTGCAAAAGGTGTGGGAAACGCTTTGGCCTGGTATAATCCTCGCATTATGGAGGCAGGAGGGAAAAAACAATGGCTAAGAGCCGTCGGGACCATGATCGCGACCGTGGTCGGGGTGGGGGTTTTTGGTTTGCCGTCGGTTTTTAGTCGGGCAGGTTTTTTGCTGGGGCTGGCGGAACTCGTGGCTTTGACAGCTGTGCTGGTCATTCTCACGCTCATGTACGCCGAGCTGACGATGGACACGCCAGGCAGGCACCGTTTTGTGACTTACATCGGGCGTTACTTGGGTCCGTTTGGTAAGTGGTTGGCCCAGGTCACTTTTGTTGGCAGCGTTTTCGGTGCCTCGTTGGCCTTCACCATTATCGGCGGTGATTTTCTGTCGAGGCTCAGCGTCGGACGGTTGGCGCCGGCCGTGGCTTCAATCGTGGTTTGGTTGATCGTCGGCGCTTTGGCCTTCGGTGGTTTCAAAGCGGTTTCTCGTTTGGTGGTCTGGATTATTCTTTCGCTCCTGGTTCTCTACGCCATTCTTATCTCCTCGGCCTTACCGGCTTTTCAACTTCCCAATCTCTTGGCAGTCTCATCTGATCCGCTGGCTTTCTTCATTCCTTACGGCGTGATCATCTTTTCTTTGACCGGCATGGGCGCCATTCCTGAAATGCACGATCTGTTTGGCCGCCATAAACGCCGACTCCCCCAAGCTATCCTTGCCGCCTACGCCGTCATTTTTTTGCTTTACGCCGTTTTCATCGCTTCAGTAATCGGGGCCGCTGGGCCTTTGACCTCGCCAGATGTCCTTGTCAGTCTCGCCCCCTATGTTAGCCATGTCGTCCTAACCCTGGGGGCTGTTTTGGGCACGATTTCCGTCATCTCCATTTTTACAATGCTCGGCGCGGAAACAGTCAATCTTTTTCAGATTGACTTTGGCATGTCACGACGTTCGGCTTGGCTGTTGACGTTTGGTATTCCGCTGATCATGTTTTTGTTGGGCATGCGCCAGTTTATTCCGGTGATTGGATTTGTCGGCGGGTTGTTCAGTGGGCTGATTGGCATTTTGATTATTTTGGCTTATGAGCGTTTGAAAAAAACAACCACCAAAAAAAATATTCGGCGTTTGCCTTCTATCGTTTCCTTTGGAATTGGTTTGGTCTTGGCTATCGGAATGACTTTGCAAATAGTGTATACTTTCAATTGATATGCCCCTTCATCGGTTCGTCATCTATTGGGTCATTGATTATGTCCTGGCCGCAGGAGTGGTCTTTGTCATTTCTACCGCCGGGCCGATTGTTTTTGGTATTCCGCAAATCAGCTATTTTGCTCTCCTGTATATTCCTTTGGGGACGATGTTTTTTTCCTGGTTGGCTTACCGCGGAGTGGAACGAGAGTCAGCTCATCGCCTAGTCGTGGCCGTGGCCTGGACGGGACTGGCTGCCCTTGTTGATCTTTCAATTGCCGTGGTGGTCTGGCAGGCCGCGCCGCTGGTTTTTCTTTTGGCCCCGCTCTCTATCGGCGTCTATGGGCTAAAATTTCTTGCGGTTTTTATCGGCGCTTATTTAGGATTGCCGCCTTCACGACGTTTAGTGTCAGCATCGCCACCGTTGCTGGACCGACTCCCCCCGGCACGGGAGTAATGGCGCCGGCCACTTTGGTCACCGCTTCAAAATCAACGTCGCCGACAAGACCATCAGGGGTCTTGGTTGTGCCGACGTCGATGACGATCGCTCCCGGTTTGACTTGGTCAGCGGTGATTGATTTTGGTTTGCCAACAGCGACGATCAAGATGTCGGCTTGCTGGCTGTTGTTGACGAACTCAATCTGTTGTTCTTTGAGAAGGGCTTTGAGCGGGCGAGCGAAGATTTCGGAGGCGATGATTGCGGCTGTTCTGTTTTGATGACGGCCAGTGTCGATCAGCTTCATAATTCCTAAGGCTACCGGCGGCACGAGTCCCGGCTCGCCAGCCTCCAGACGACGCAAGTTTTCCGGATGGAAACCGTCGATGTCTTTGTTAGGATTAATGGCCGCGACGACCGCGTCGGCGCTTTGGTTTGGCAAAGGGAGCTGAACCAAGATGCCGTGGATGTCGTCTCGCTTGTTTAACTCGTTGATTTTTTTGATCAGCTCCTCTTGCGGCACCTCGGCAGGATAGATGAGTTTTTCAAAATGAATGCCTACTTCGGCGCAAGCCTTTTCCTTGAGGCTGACATAGAGATGCGACGCCGGATCATCGCCAACCAAAATCGCCGTCATCCCCGGTTTGACCGGAAGATCGGCGATCATCATCTTTACTTTTTGTCGAATGCGTTCGGCCAGCACTCGACCGTCGAGAATCGTTGCCATCTGTACTTTAGTTATAGGAAAGTTCTGGATACAACGGATACTTGTCCGTCAGCTCTTTGATTTCTCCCTTAATAGAAGTCAGGATGTCAGGTTTATCTTTGCTTGTGACTGCGCGGTCAATCCAACCAGCGATCAATTTCATTTCCTCTTCCTTCATCCCTCGGCTCGTCAACGCTGGAGTGCCCAGGCGAATGCCGGATGGATCGAACGGCTTGCGCGGATCGAACGGCACCGTGTTTTTATTGACCGTAATTCCGGCCGATTCGAGAGCCATTTGTCCTTCTTTGCCGGATACGCCTTTGTTGGTGAGATCAACCACCATCAAATGATTATCTGTGCCCCCGGTGACGAGCTCAAATCCATACTCCATGAGCGCTGTTGCCAGCGTCTTAGCGTTTTTTACAATCTGATGTCCGTACTCCACGAACTCCGGACGCGACGCTTCGTCGAGGGCCACGGCGATAGCCGCGGTTTGATGGTTGTGCGGACCGCCCTGCAGTCCCGGAATAATCGCTCGATCGACTAGCGTTGGCATATTTTCTTTGGAGCGCTCAACGGCTTTGAGAGGCATTGCAGGATTGCCGTTGCACAGAATCATCGCTCCGCGCGGACCTCGTAATGTTTTGTGAGTTGTGGTGGTGATCACGTCGGCAATACCGGCAGGCGACGGATGATCGCCGCTGACGATGAGCCCGGCGATGTGCGAGACGTCGGCCATCAAATACGCGCCGCAGCTGTCCGCAACTTCACGCGCTTTTTTCCAATCAATGATTCGTGGATACGCCGTCGCGCCGACGATGATAAGTTTTGGCTGATGCTCTTTGGCGAGCGCCATCATTTGATCAAAGTCCATGTAGCCGTTTTTGTCGCTGGTGTACTGCACCGATTTGTAGTAACGGCCGGAGAAATTGACCGGCAAGCCGTGAGTCATGTGGCCGCCAAAACTCAAACTCATACCCATGAGCGTTTCGCCAGGGTCGAGCAAAGCGAACATCACTGCGATGTTGGCGGCGCAACCGGAAGCCGGTTGGACGTTGGCGTGATCCACTCCAAATAATTTTTTGGCGCGGTCGCGGGCCAGATTTTCAATCACATCGACATACTCACAGCCGCCGTAGTAACGTCCGCCCGGGTAGCCTTCGGAATATTTGTTAGTGCCAACCGAACCAAGCGCTTCAAGCACCGCGCTGGAAACAAAGTTTTCGCTGGGAATCATTTCTAACCCATGGCGCTCGCGATCGAGTTCTCCCTGCAGAGCCTCGGCAACGGCTGGATCAAATTGATGTAATGACATATAGTGGCCCCATTATGCTGGAAGGTGTGCGAAAAGTCCATCTAATCGGCGCTGGCGGAATCGGCGTCTCGGCGGTCGGCAAGCTTTTTTTGTGTTGGGGCAAGACGGTGACAGGATCAGACGTTTTTCATAATGAACAGGTGGATGTTTTACGTCATCTGGGGGCTAACATCAGTGTTGGTCACAGCGCTGAGAACGTCAAAGAGGATATTGGCCTCATTGTTTATTCGCCGGCCGTTGGCGAAGACAACGTCGAACGCGCTCGTGCCAGAGAGTTGGGTTTGACACAAATGAGCTATCCGCAATTTTTAGGCGAGCTGGCTAAAGGTTATAAAACGATCGCTATTTCCGGTACCCATGGCAAGTCGACGACCACGGCGATGATTGGATTGATTCTGGAAGCGGCCGGACTTGATCCGACTGTGATCGTTGGATCGAAAGTGAACTCGTGGCCGGATGGGAATTTACGTGTGGGCTCGTCGAACTTGCTAGTCCTTGAAGCCTGCGAGCATATGGCCGGCATGCTCAACATCCATCCCGACATCGCCGTCATCACCAACGTGGAAATGGATCATCCGGATTTTTATCGCGATCTAGCGCATGTGCAAGAGACGTTTGAGAAATGGAAGTCGCAGGCAAAGCAGGTGATCGAGGGCCCAATCACAGACGGTCCGGAATTTTCGTTGATGATTCCCGTGGGCTTCAATCTTGAAAATGCTCGACTAGCGGCGACGGTCGCTAAACAGCTTGGCGCATCAGACGAGGTGATTGTCAAAACACTTAACGCTTTTTCCGGCCTCTGGCGACGCTTTGAAAAAGTCAGCGCCTGGCATGGGGCCGATATTTTCAGCGACTACGCCCATCATCCGACGGCGATTAAAAAAACGTTGCAAGGCGCGCGCGAATTTTTCCCAGGCCGCCGCATCGTCCTTTGCTTCCAGCCGCATCAACACGCGCGTACTAAGGAACTCTTTGACGACTTTGTTCCGTCATTTGATGGCGCTGATGTGCTGATCCTCGTAGAAATCTATGCCGTGGCCGGTCGTCTGGAAGTTGCTGGTGAAATCTCCTCGCGCGACTTAGTCGAGGCCGTGAAGAAGCGGGGCAAGGACGTCTCGTATGCAGCGGATCTTGTAGATGCGGAAAAGCAGTTGAAAGATGTGATCGTTCCGCAGGATGTTGTACTGGTTATGGGGGCGGGGGATATTGACGATGTGGCGCGGAGGCTGGTGGTCTGAATTTGCTCGCTTGTCATTTCCGGAGTACAGACTATCAAATTTTATCTAACTATAGTGCTAATCGAGTACTCTGTACTCCGGAAATCAGACTTGGACTATTTCAGCATCCGCCTATGGATCATCAAATTCTACAATTCGGCACACCTGCTGGAGAGTATCCAGAAAAACCCAGTGCCTACGCCGTCGTTCTATACGACAATAAACTTCTTTGTCTATTGGTGAGAAATAAGTATCATCTACCAGGAGGAGGGCTTGAAGGCACTGAAGATCCTCAATTGGCAGTTAAACGCGAGGTTTTGGAAGAAACGGGTTATACTGTCACCGACCTCAAAGAGGTCGGTGAAGCCAACCAGTTTTTTGAAATGACGCGCGAAGGGCATCCGCTAAACAAACTTGCAACGTTCTTCAAAGGATCCGTTGACCTCGAAAATGTCGGACAGGGCAAAGAAGGCGATCATGAAGTAAAATGGATTTCCGTTGACGAATTCTTGTCGTCGACGGCAGGAGACTTTCAAAAGTGGGCGGTGAGGAAAGTTGTCGAGTCTGAATAAAAATTGTCTTTGCGAGGAGAACCGCGACGAAGCAATCTCTCGATCTTATGTACGAACGTCTGTATTGTGTCTACATTATGACGAATCCAGCCAATACTGTTTTGTATACGGGTGTGACAGGAAGAATTGAACAACGTATCGCGGACCACAAAGGTAAGGAGATTGACGGTTTTACCTCGAAGTACAATGTTTGTAAGTTGGTGTATTATGAGGGGTACCAGTATGTTGAAGATGCCATTGCTCGAGAAAAGCAGATCAAAGGTGGTTCGCGAGCAAAAAAAATTGCTTTGATTGAAAGCGAAAACCCCGAGTGGAAGGATTTGTACGAGGAATTATAAAAGACAATAGATTGCTTCGTCGGCCGGTTGCCTTCTCGCAAAGACAATAAAAATCTATTGTGAACGCGGCGTACCTTGTCTTTGCGAGGAGAACCGCGACGAAGCAATCTCTAACAATTATGAAAATCCCTGAACAAGCCAAACGTGTTTTTCAAGGAGTGATTTTTGATGTTTATCAATGGCCGCAAAAAATGTTTGATGGTGGTGAATCGACGTTTGAAATGCTCAAGCGCCCGAACACAGTGACAGTGATTGCCACCCAAGGCGAGTCTGTCTATTTTGCCGAAGAAGAACAGCCGACCAAGCCCATCATCTCGACCTTATTTGGCGGACGCGTGGAAGAAGGTGAGGATCCACTGGTGGCGGCTAAACGCGAGTTGCTCGAAGAGGCGGGTTTGCAATCAGACGATTGGACGCTCTACAAAGTCTATGAGCCAGTCATCAAAATTGATTGGCAGATTTCTGTCTATATCGCCCGCAACTGTCGTCGCGTTGCTGATCAACAGCTCGATGCTGGTGAGCGGATTACGATCAAAGAAGTCAGCTTCGACGCGTTTATCGATCTCGTTTGCTCCGATCGCTTCAATGAAAAGGATTTCGCCTGCGACATCATGCGCTTGCGTTTGAGTCCCGATGCGGACGTCGAGCTTGCGGAATTCAAGAGGCAATTGTTTGGATAATATGTTGATCAAAGAAAACGAACCAATGAGCAAGCATTTGACGTTCCGTATTGGCGGGGCGGCGAGGTTTTTTGTTGAGGTTACGAATGTGGAGGAGTTAAAGGAGGCGATGGCGATGGCAGAGGAAAAAAAATTGCCGTGGTTTGTGCTTGGTGGAGGATCAAACACGCTGTGCGCGGATGAGGGTTATGATGGCGTGGTGATTCAAATGAGCAATCGCGAAGTGTCTGTTGATGGAGATCGGCTGGTCGCTGGTGCTGGATGTATTTCCGTTGTTGCCTCGCGCTCGGCCGAGGCGGCGAGTTTGTCGGGCATTGAGTGGATGGTATCGCTCCCGGGAACCATTGGTGGGGCGGTGCGCGGCAATGCCGGATGTTTTGGCGTGGAGATTAAAGACGTCGTTGAGTCTGTCCGTGTTCTGTGTGATGGTGAAGTCATCGAGCTTATCAACTCCGATTGTCAATTCGCCTATCGCGAATCAATCTTCAAACACAATCACGATGTGATCATTGACGTTACCTTCAAACTCGTCTCGGGTAATAAAGAAGAGATTAAAGAAAAAATGACTGAAGTTCTCGGCAAGCGCAAGTCTACTCAACCGACGGCATCGGGCACGGCTGGCTGCGTTTTCAAAAATCCACTGGTCGACGGCAAGTTAATGAGTTGCGGCAAATTGATCGACGACCTCGGGCTCAAAGGCACCAAAATCGGCGGCATCAGCGTCTCCGACGTCCACGGCAACTTTCTCGTCAACGACGGCACAGCCACCGCCGACCAGGTCATTCAACTGATCAGCCTCATCAAGACTCGAGCTCGAAACGAACTTGGTGTACAATTACAGGAGGAGATTCAATATTTAGGATTTTAATCACCAAAGACCATTTGCACAATTAGCCTTCGGCCGGATTTGGCGCCTTTTGGCCTCCGACGGCTTCAGAACTCGTCGGAATGTATCGAACATTCCTCCTCATTCTTCAACCGTCTCGGCTCAAAAGTCATTCAAACCAGCCTTAAGTTAATTGTGCAAAAGGTCTTATGCAAATCAATAAAATTCACGCCACCAACATGGAGATGACCGCGGCGATTAAGTCTTATGCCGAAGAAAAGTTTTTGGGCTTAGCCAAGCTGACGGTCAACTACGAGCCCGTGGCTTCGCTCGACATCGAAGTCGGCAAAACCAGCGAGCATCATCAAAAAGGCAACATTTTTAAATGCGAGGCAACGATGCTGATTCCCGGCGACGTCTTGCGGGTAGAAGTCACTGCCGACGATTTGTACGCCGCCATTGACAAGTGCAAAGATCGGCTGAAAGAACGGCTGGCCGAACACAAGGACACCTTGATCGAACGCCGACAGATGGAGTAAGACCTCAAATTAAGACAAGGCACAAAGCCACGCCTTGTTTTTTTTGGCTTTTTCCAGCATACTGTCCGCATTAAAGACCCTTTGCACAATTAGCCTTCGGTTGGATTTGGCGCCTTTTGGCCTCCGACGGCTTCAGAACTCGTCGAAGTATATCGAATACTTCTCCTCATTCTTCAACCGTCTCGGCTCAAAAGTCATTCAAACCAGCTCAAAGTTAATTGCGTAAAGGGTCTTATGGCATTTTTGCACAAGATTTTCGGTGATCCTAACGTCAAGGTGATCAAAGAATTGAGAGAGCGGGTGGTGGAGATTAACGCCATGGAACCAGTCATTCAGGCGCTCGACGACAACAGTTTGACACTCAAAACCCAGGAATTTAAAGAACGTCTCGGCCAAGGGGAGACTCTTGATCAGCTTTTGCCAGAAGCTTTTGCCGTTGCTCGTGAAACTGCCCGCCGCAAGCTTGGCCAGCGCTATTTTGACGTTCAGTTGATGGGGGGCATTGTTCTTCATCGCGGCGGCATTGCGGAGATGCGTACCGGTGAAGGCAAAACACTGACGGCCACGGCGCCGGTTTATTTGAACGCCATCGCCAGTCAAGGCGTGCACCTGGTAACCGTCAACGACTATCTGGCTAAGCGCGACGCGGTGTGGATGGGGCAGATTTATCACGCCCTCGGTCTTTCAGTGGCCACCATTGAACATGACGCGGCTTACATTTACGACCCGCATTTTAAGGTGGAGCACGGCACCGAAGAAGAGCAGGAGATTGATGTCAAACGCGATGCTTTCGGCGCTTTCAAAGTGGAGATGGATTATTTGCGCCCAGTCAGCCGTCAGGAGGCTTACCAAGCTGACATCACTTACGGCACCAACAACGAATTCGGTTTTGATTATCTGCGCGATAACATGGTCACTGCCCAGAGTCAAAAAGTTCAGCGTGGCGTAAATTTTGCCATCATCGATGAAGTTGACTCCATCTTGATTGACGAAGCGCGCACTCCGCTTATCATCAGCGCGCCGGCCGAAGAGTCGGCAGATTTGTATAAAAAGTTTTCTCAGTTGGTGCCACTGCTTCAGGAAAACGGTGATTACAACATTGACGAAAAAATGCGTGCCGCCACCTTGACCGACGAAGGACTGCACAAAATGGAGCAAGCGCTTGGAGTGGAAAATTTGTACGTCGGCGGGGAGTCGCATTTGGTGCATCATCTGGAGCAAGCGCTCAAAGCCCACACATTATTCAAACTTGATCGCGATTATGTGGTGCGTGACGGGGAAGTCGTCATCGTCGACGAATTCACCGGGCGGATGATGCCGGGGCGGCGTTACTCCGATGGTTTGCATCAAGCCATTGAAGCCAAAGAAGGAGTGGAGATTAAGCGGGAGAGTCAGACTTTGGCGACGATTACTTTCCAAAATTTGTTTCGGATGTACAAAAAACTTTCCGGCATGACCGGTACGGCCGCTACCGAAGCTGAAGAATTCGGCAAGATTTATAACTTGGAAGTGACGCAGATTCCCACCAACAACGATAATCACCGTCAGGATTTGGTCGATCGAGTGTACAAAAACGAACTTGGTAAATTCAAGGCCGTGGTTAATGAAGTGGCTTCGCGCCACGCCCAGGGTCAGCCAGTCTTGATTGGTACGGCCTCCATTGAAAAGAACTAAGTTTTGGGGGCGATGCTGGGGGCGGCGGGTATTCAGTACAATTTGTTGAATGCTAAAAATCACGAAAAAGAAGCGGAAATTATCGCACAGGCCGGGCGGCCAGGGGCGGTGACGGTGGCTACCAACATGGCTGGGCGCGGGGTGGACATTATTTTGGGTGGCAATCCGCCGTCAGCCGATGGCGCCAAAAAGGTGCGCGACGCCGGTGGACTTTTTGTAATGGGAACCGAGCGCCACGAGTCGCGGCGCATTGATAATCAGTTGCGCGGACGTTCCGGTCGTCAGGGCGATCCGGGGATGACTCAATTTTACGTTTCAATGGAAGATGATTTGATGCGTATTTTCGGCTCGGAGCGCATCCGTTTTATGATGGACAAGCTCGGCATTCCCGAGGATCAGCCGATTGAAAACAAAATGGTTACCGGCGCTTTAGAGAAAGCTCAGCAGCGGGTGGAAGGCAACAACTTTGATATGCGCAAGCATTTGATTGAATATGATGACGTTTTGAACAAACACCGCATCACTATTTACTCGCGGCGCGACGAGCTGTTGAATTCGACGGCTGACCCCAAACAAAAAATCTTGTCGATCGTCGAAGCTGAAATCGAAAATGTCGTCGCCTTTCATACCGGCGAGATCTCTTCCACTCCTTTTCAAGGAGGGAGTCGTGGGGTGGATACAAACGTGAAAGAAATTACCGAAATCGTCTCTACAATTCTGCCGTTGTCCAACGATGCTAGCGTCAGTCTTAAAGCCTTGATCTCCCCACTTTCGCGCGACAAGTTTAAGGCCGCGGAACAACGCGAGGCGTTCATTAAACAAGTGATGGAGTTGATGCAAAAAGCTTACGAAAAATTTACGAGCGACGTGCCAGATGCCGCAGAACGCAAGCAAATCGAAGTCTCCTTCATCTTGCGCGCCATGGATCGACTCTGGATTGAGCACCTCACCATCATGTCGCATTTGCGCACCTCGATTGGCTTGCGCAGTTATGGGCAAATGGATCCGTTGGTCGAATACAAACGCGAATCGCGGATGTATTTTCAGCGCTTGCAAGATGCCATTCAAGCCGAGATCGCTTACAACTTTTTCAAAATGGCTACGCATATCGGCGCGGCCAAGAAAGCCTTGGAAAATTCTCCATCTCTCTTACAACGCGCTGGTGTGATGCTCTCCGGAGCGGCCAAGACGATGGGTGGTAAGGGGTCGGATGTGGTTTCATCCCAGCCAGGTGGCCTCGACTTTTCCAAAACTGGCCGCAACGAACCCTGCCCATGCGGCTCGGGCAAGAAGTTTAAGAAATGTCATGGGGCGTGACGCCAGACTATGAAAATTTTTTTTGTTTGCCTAGGTCTGT
>JBBTSK010000180.1:300-2270 GCA_038078795.1 Patescibacteria group bacterium | reverse complement strand
GCCTCGGTCGAAGACAACGGCCGCGGGATTCCGGTTGACCCACATCCGCAATACAAAGTCTCGGCCCTGGAACTAGTGTTGACCAAACTCCACGCCGGCGGCAAATTTGGCGGCGAGGCTTCTGGTTATAAAGTCTCCGGCGGTCTGCACGGAGTGGGTGTCAGCGTGGTCAACGCCTTGTCCACTTACCTCAAGGCCGAAGTCCACCGCGATGGCTTTGTTTGGAGCCAGGAATATAAAAACGGCAAACCGCAATCCAAAGTCCGCCGTGGCGACAAGACTAAAAAGACCGGAACCATCATCACCTTCGAACCCGACGCTTCGGTTTTTGAAACCGTGGAGTTTGACTTCAAAACCATTCTGGATCGTCTGCGTCAGCAAGCCTACCTTACCAAGGGCATCAAACTGGTGGCCTACGACGAGCGCGGCAGCGAACCTGTTGGCTACGCCTTCTACTTTGAAGGCGGCGTGCTTTCCTACGTGCGCTTCTTGAATCGGTCAAAGGATCTCAAACACGAAAACATTTTTTACGTCAGCAAAGAAGACGAAGCCACCGGAATCGCCACCGAGATCGCTTTTCAATACACCGACGAGTACCACGAAAACATTTACTGCTTCACCAACAACATCATTAACCCAGAAGGCGGCACGCACTTGGTCGGTTTCCGCACGGCGTTGACGCGCGAGTTGAACGCTTTTGCCCGCAACAAGGGATACATAAAAGAAAAAGACACAAACCTAACCGGCGATGACGTCCGTGAGGGGCTGACCACGGTCATTTCCATCAAAGTCAAAGACCCGCAATTTGAAGGACAAACCAAAGGCAAACTCGGCAACCCCGAGGCGCAGACCGCTGTCTCGTCAGTTTTCGGCGAGGCCCTCAAAATTTTCTTGGAAGAGCACCCGCGCGACGCCGAGGGGGTGATCGGCAAATGCATTTTGGCGGCCAAAGCCCGGGCGGCGGCCAAAGCGGCCCGCGAAACGGTTTTGCGCAAGGGGGCGCTGGAAGGTCTGACTCTACCAGGCAAACTGGCTGATTGTTCCAGTAGAGACGCTAGCATCTCGGAATTGTTCATAGTGGAGGGCGACAGTGCCGGCGGTTGTTTTGTTGGGGAGACAGAGGTTGCCTTAGTCGATGGTCGTCACCTTTCCTTCCTAGCATTGGAAAAAGAATGGTTGGCCGGCAAACAAAACTATTGCTACACCATTTTGGATGATGCTCGGGTTGGCGTTGCGCCTATAACCAATGTTCGCCGAACCAAAACAGAAGCCACGCTCGTAAAAGTAACCTTAGATGACGGATCAGAAATTGTCTGCACGCCAGATCACAAATTTATGACTCGCAGTGGCGACTATTGCCAGGCGCAACATTTGCCTGCTGGGTCATCTCTCATGCCTCTACGACGACAGCTCTCCAAAATCGGCAAACGTATTACCATTGAAGGCTACGAGATGCTGTTCGATCCAAAAGAAATGCGCTGGGTGTTCACGCATGTTTTGGCTGACGCGTACAATCTGGAAAATGGCATCTACGCCGCATCGGTTGGTTCGCATCGGCACCACCTGGATAATGATAAGCTGAACAACAATCCTGATAACCTCATCCGCCTTTCCAAAGAAGATCACCTGGCTCATCATCGCGAGCTGGCTGATTTGAATCTACGCCGACCTGATGTTCTTGAGAAATTACGATTGATCCACAAAAGTCCAGAATTGCGTGCTTGGCGATCTCAGCAGACAAAATCACAATGGACCGATGCTTTCCGCACTTCACGCAAACAGACACTTGATTTTACGTACACCGCCAAGGCACTGGCTGAACTTCATTGGATTCATGGCGAGACCGGACAGATCGACGAAAACCGCTACGAAGAAACGCGGCAAAAAACCAACGACAAGTCTTTGCTGAAATTTGAGACGATTCTTTGTCGCTACTTTGGTGGCGATCGTCAGCAGTTGGAACAGGCAGT
>JBBTSK010000180.1:0-290 GCA_038078795.1 Patescibacteria group bacterium | reverse complement strand
GGCAGGGGTTCATTATAACCACCGTGTTGTTTCTGTAAAACAACTTGATGAACGGCGTGATGTATATGATCTAGAAATCCCAGGTACGCACAACTTTGCTTTGGCCGCCGGCGTCTTTGTGCACAACAGTGCAAAGCAAGGACGCAATCGCGAGTATCAAGCCATCCTGCCTCTGCGCGGAAAAATCTTGAACGTGGAGCGTGCTAGTCTCGACAAGATGCTCGCCAATAACGAATTGAAATCGCTGGTGATCGCCATGGGCACCAACATCGGCGAAGGATTTGAAATCG
>JBBTSK010000179.1:0-3123 GCA_038078795.1 Patescibacteria group bacterium | reverse complement strand
TCGCGCGGTCGTGTGGTTCGTTTGCATAATCCGCGAAAATTATTTCAAGGTTATTTTTATTAATTAGTTGAACAGCTGCTCGCTAAACAGACCGTCCTCGAACTCGGTAATGTCGTCCCCTGCGGTCAATCCTACCCAGGCGCCGGCAGAATTGGTCTGCACGAACTGCGACTGGAAGTAGTTGGCGTCAAAAGCGGCATCATCCAGAATCAGGCGTTTCTCATCTCCATCAATGTAGTAGATGTCGTCTCCGGCACTGACCTGGACCAGAGCGCCAGAGGGATGGGCGTCACCGGCTTCGAGATCTCCGTCAAAGGTGAACTTGGAGAAATAAGTGTCTTCAATGTCCATGATCTTGGTGTTCCAAGCGGCTCCGTAAAGATCAAGGGCGACGGACTCGGAAGTCACCCAGCGCAAGACGTAGCCTGGTTCCACCGCGTAGACCTTGGGGTCAGTCTGGATTTTGACCATCAGCGTTCCTGGGCGGGTGAGGATCGGCGTGCCAATCGTCATGGAAGCCAAGTCAGTGGCGCTGATCTCCTGGACAGAACTAAAGTCTGAGAACCAGGTGAAGAAAATTTGTGAATTTGGGTAAGGATGACGCTTAGCGTCAAGCCCTACGTAGTAGACGGCGGAATCTCTCTGGGTGGCCGAATCACCGTCGTCTGGCAACTTAACCAATCCGTCGACAGACACTCCGCTGGGAAGAAGAGCGTTAGCTTCATCGCGGGCCATGACTTCGCCGGAGGTACTGCTGGATGTGTCTGGTTCGTCTTCCGGCAAGGTGCCGTCCAAGCTGATGCTGAACGTTCCGCTGTCATCTTGAGCAAGTTTAGCCGCTCCGGAGTCATAAGCGATAGCTCGGATGACCACTTCTTCCTCTTCGATGTTGGGGATGTCCCATTCGTACTCTTCGTCGTCGGCATCAACATGGGTAGTAATGGTGGCGTAAGAATCGCCGCCATCAAAAGTGTAGTACAAGTTGACGTAGTCGACACCCGATCCGCCAACATTCCATTCGATGTTGTCAGTGGTGCCGCCGTCCAAAGCGTTACCGGAAATTGGCGAAGTCACTGTGACTGTCGGGGTGGTTGAAGAAGAGGACGAGCTCGATCCGCCGCCTCCACCGCCACCGCCGCCTCCACCAGAAGCGCATAAGGAAGCTGAAGGAGTGACAATCACGGTGTCGGTACCGGAACCGTCATAGGTGATATTGATCGATGGGTCTCCGCTAACGCGGGTACACTCGGATAAGCCAGCATCGTTGACCAATTCGTTTTCGTCAGGTGCTGTGATCGTGACCGATCCGGTGGCGTCGAGGACAACGGTCACGTTGGTTGATCCCACCGTGATCGAAGTCGCTGTGGATCCTGACTTGATGATCAAGTCGATATCACTTGCCGACAAGTTGATCGACGAGTCTGCGGTGACGCTGACGTTTATGGCCGCCAACGCGAACGCCGGAAAGAGCGACAGCGTCGTCAAAATGGCAGTCGCGGCGGCAAGTCCTTTGACCGCTCGTGATTTAAGTTGCTGTTTCCATGTCATACGTTGGTCAAAAATTATTGGCCAAAAAAAGCTATCAAGGACCTAGTGATTTAGAGCGCGGTGAATTCGTGAATTATTATAACGCAAAAACGCAAAAAGGGCATGGGTTTGGCAAGCACCAGTTGTGGATAAATAGAAAAACGCCCACCGCGGGGTGAAGCATTTTTCTGGTGCGCCCAAGACGATTTGAACGTCTGGCCTCTTCCTTCGGAGGGAAGCGCTCTATCCAGCTGAGCTATGGGCGCGTAGGTCACGATAATAGCAAATCAACGGCGAGTTATCAACCGGTGGACAAGTCGATAAAAGGCATATTTAATAGGGTGCAGAACTATATCCGTGGTCTGTGGATAACGGACAATATCCCCACCCCAACCTTTCTTGAAACGGGTCACTCCAGCCAAGGGTTCTGAAGGGTTATCGGTCGGGGCAATGCCCCAAAAATCGTAGGCTGTCAGTCCCCTCTTTTTGGCATCTTTAATGAGGTGCCAATGGAGGGCAAATGGAGCCATGGCGTCGCGCAATTGATAGTCCGAAGCGCCGTGCAAATAAGTGCGCGCGCCGTTGAAGTCGATCATGAGTGCCATCGCCGCCGGTTTGTTATCCACACGCGCCAGAGCAAAAAAAATGTTGACGTCGGTGTCGCGCGTCGCCAACATTTTTTGATAATACGATTTCGGATGCGCGCGAAAAATATTTCGTTCGGTCGTTGATCGCAACAACGAAAAAAAAGTTTCTAACAACTCCGCGCCACCAATCTCAATCGTCACACCGCGACGCGACGCGACTTTGATGTTGTAGCGCGTCTTCGGATGCATCGCTTGCAAAAGTTGCTCTTCGGATTTGGTGAGATCGAGGATGATCGTGGTGCGCGGTTGGACGTCGTGAGGGGCGATCCGGATGGGGTCAGGTCGGGAATCAGGAATTTGTTTATGACACTCAATAACTGAATCAAAGCGTAAAAAAATAGCATCATTATTCCTGATTCCCGCCCTGACCCCATCCGGACCATCCGGAAGTGGTCCACGAGGGCAATACCAATAGTGCATGCCAAGGCCGATCTCTTGTTTAATGATGAGCGTGCCGTCGATGCGCCGCACTTCCTTGCCCAACAACTGTTGAAACGCTTCCCAGCCGCGGGATTGTAAAAAGGCGCCGGAGGTTGGCATATTATCGTCCCAGTGTTTTTAAAGCCGCACGAATCTTCTCTTCAGTTCCACCAACCTCTCCCAAGTCGGAAAGAGCGCTCTCGGCTTGCAATTTAGTGTAACCAAGGCCCATCAAGGCGTTCATTGCCTCTTCATCGACCCGAGGGCCCGGGCCGTCCACCAGCTTGCCTTGCAGTTCCAAAATTATTTTCTGAGCCGTTTTCTTGCCAACGCCTGGAATTCCCGAGAGGAATTCCACATCGCCTTTGGTGACTTTTTCAATCACTTCTTCGATTGATCTGCCCCCATACACAATCTTTTGAGCGATTTTTGGACCCACGCCGTTGACGTCGCAAAGTTTGGCGCAGAGTTCGAGGCCAGCCATGGTGGTAAATCCAAATAACTCCGGCCCGTCATCGCGGGTTACGTG
>JBBTSK010000178.1:0-1526 GCA_038078795.1 Patescibacteria group bacterium | reverse complement strand
CGGGACGGCCATGAGCCCGGATTCCCGTAACAGGCAAACCGGACGCGAAATCGCAAAGAATGGGACGTGCGCGGTTCAAAGTGAGGGATGCCTCTCCATCCCATCAGTTCTTGCGCTGCTTCAGGACGACGTTAGCCGATTCCCGTTTCTTCTTTCCCTTGATCGTATTATCAATAAACATGAAGATTCAAAAGCCGTCTTTCAAGACCTGTTCGCCGCGCGTTGAGTCGCGTAAAGGCGCGGTGCTTATACTTGATGTCGGGACGACAGGCATCAAGGCTTTTGTTTTTGACGGCAAGTGTCAAGTTCTTACTAAGTCATATCGCAAGATTTCCAAGATCAGACCCAGGCGCGGGTGGGTCGAGCAAGACCCAAAGGAGATTCTGCGCGTCTCTATTTCCGTTCTGCGTCAGACGCTGAAGGATTCGGGGGTTTCACCTTCCGCTATTCAGGGGATGGGCATCACCAATCAGCGCGAGGCAACTGTCCTTTGGGACAGGCGGACCGGAAAGCCCGTGTATCCAATCATCGGCTGGGAAGACTCACGGTCACGGCATTATTGCCGATCGTTCTCAAAACAAGATCAGAAATATGTGCGCCAGGCAACCGGATTGCCAATTGATTCTTACTTTTCTGCTACCAAGATTCATTGGATTTTTCAGAACTTTCCAGAAATGAGCAAGCTTGCGGAGGCTGGTCGGCTTGCCTTCGGAACCATCGACAGCTGGTTGCTCTGGAACTTGTGCGAGGATCGGCCTCACCGCACGGATGAAACTAATGCCGCGCGGACACTCCTTTTCAACATCCGCACTCGACGATGGGACGAGAAGCTTTTGAATTTGTTTGGCGTGCCGCCGTCAGTTCTTCCATCAGTTTTTCCGTCACGCTCAAGCTTCGGTACTCTCGATAAAGGCGTAGTCGGTACGCGCGTCCCTGTACTCGCCGTCTGCGGAGACCAGCAAGCCAGCACTTATGCGGCCATCCGTTCCGGGAGGTCTTCATCGAAGACCATCAAAGTCACCTACGGCACGGGGGTATTCCTGGCACAGGTCATAGGAAAAAGTTTTCGACTGCGCCAACCGTTTCTGACGACCCTTACGCCGGATACCATAGGGACTTCGTTTGCTCTCGAGGGAAAGCTTGAAGGAAGCGGCGAGGCGGTAAATCTGTTACTCAAAAACCCGACTGGGCTTCACGCCTATCTGAAAAAACTTTCCGTCAGGGTTGACGGGCTCATTCGCCAACTTCCGGTTCAGCCGATTGGAATCGTCATCGATGGCGGGGGCGCGCGGGATGGGATTATCGTTACACTCCAAGAACAGAGCTCCGGAATCCCGGCTTGTCTTCAGGCCACCTATGACGGCACCGCGCTTGGAACCGCCCTACTCGTATCGGATGTGGTCAAGAAAAGCGTAGACGATCGGAACCGAAGGAAGATTTGAAGAGATATCATCCAGCCACCAAACAATCGTCCAAAGCAAAAACCCGAGGTCTTGCGACTTCGGGCTTTTTGCTGGTCACACCCT
>JBBTSK010000177.1:0-1779 GCA_038078795.1 Patescibacteria group bacterium | reverse complement strand
ACCGCATAGTCGCGGCAGATTCCCACAGGGTTTCTCGTGTCCCGTGGTACTTAAGTGTGTTTCCATGAGTGTGTATCTTTTTTCACCTACAGGGCTTTCACCTTCTTTGGCGGAGCGTTCCAGCTCCTTCCGTTAAAAGAGACACTTTCTCATCATCCTACGTCAGTTGGATACAAAACAACTTACTACACCATGGTGGCAACGGCTGACGCCTTTCATACACCTCTCATTCATTGCTGAACTAAAGATACATTTCACCATCATGGTTTGGGCTGTTCCCTTTTCGTTCGCCACTACTAAGGGAATACTCGTCTTGCGACGCTTTTTTTCTTTTCCACCAGCTACTGAGATGTTTCACTTCGCTGGGTGCCCTCCCGGTCCCTATGTATTCAGGACAAGGTTATACGGCATTCCCCGTATAAGGTTTCCCCATTCGGACATCTCCGGGTCAAAGGTTGCTTGCCACCTCTCCGGAGCTTATCGCAGGCTGCTACGTCCTTCATCGGCACATTCTGTCGAGCCATCCTCCGCATGCTCTTATGCTCTCCAACCACGAAACGATTAATCGTTTCATTAGTTAGTTCTCTATTTTTTCTCGTGGATTTTTAAATTGTGAAATAACGCTACTGACACTCTTTGTGCCAGGGATGAGAGCTCGACATCGTCGATTCCTCGTCTCTGAAACAAAACGCCCGCGGGCTTCGCGGGTTTTGACACAACAAAACGTGTCTTCACCCAAGAAGCGTATGATTGATCTTAAAGAGGTTTTGCATAGTGTCCCTTTCTTTCAATCACACTCTTCCCTCCATCCCATCAGACCTCCAGCAGATGATTCTTGGGACAAAGAAGGGTGCGAATTAAATTGTCTTTCGTGGCAGAAGTTTACTAAATGGCTCATATCCTGTCAAGGAGCGGCCAGCCGACCTTATCCCTAGGCCATACACAGCAAAAAATAGGGCTTTTGGAACGCCTTCTACCCGGAGGGCAGTGCCGTCTCAACATCCGAGGAAGAAGAGGACGCCATCTGGCGTGGCACGGTGCGCGCCGCCATCGCCAAAGCCGGTCTCGGCGCCCAGGTTCCCGGGATCACGGAGAAGCACCAGATCACAGTGGTCTTCGGCGAGCCTCACGTGTCCGAGGAAATCGACGAGTTCGAGAACCCGGAGATGGCGGTCATCTTCATCAACGGTTTCTACGTCACTCCAGAGCGCACGCACGAGATCCGTCAGCGGTTCGCAACCGCCGTCGGACTCGCGTTCCATGAGCTTCTGCCTTCGGGTTGGTCGGTCGAAATACTGCCTTCGCGCTACGATGCGAACGCCGAGGGCGCGGTGACCATCGACACCGACGGCACCATCACCGCCTTCGTTCCCAAGTAGTTCGCGCCTCCGCCGCTTCCATCAACTCCCACTCAGGAGTCGCTCGATGGAGGCGGCTTCTGATTTTATTGTGCAAATCCATTTGACATTTCACTCAAATCATGATAGTCTTTATATACTTTTGGGATACATTCCCTTCGATCCCCACTTCGGTGGGGTGATGATTTTAAGAAAGCTCGAGCAGTACCTCGAGTTTTTCTTTTACACGTTGAAAGTCCGTACCGTCCAGTTGACCCAACTTACGTTGGAAGCGCTTTTTGTGAAGCGCGCGAATTTGATACAGCATTACCCATCTCGTTTCTCCATGAAGTGTGATGTCCACAAACCACGTCCCTAGCTTTGACTTTGATGTCAGAGGCAAAACAACACACAAATCACTGGAAAGTTTTCTCAATACTAA
>JBBTSK010000176.1:0-5353 GCA_038078795.1 Patescibacteria group bacterium | reverse complement strand
GAAAATGCTCCACTCCCCAAGCCCAGCGCCGCTGTTTTTTATAAAGCGCTTTCAAGCTGTCAAAATAATTTTTGCCGCTGACTGCGTCCATGCTGACCGGCAAAAAAATCGGCGTTACGCGATAGTCACCGTGATAGTGTAGAAGCCCTTGCAAAAAAATGCGCGAGTCTTCGCTAACCATGTCTTTTTCCCAAAAACCAACGTCGAGCAACATTTGCCACGGCATACTATGCGAGGAAAAAGTCCACATACGCTCCGAGCGCGACAGCTCGGTCAACATCCAAAAAGTGGTACCAAATGAGGCCACCCGCACCGGCGACGCCGCCGACCAAATGTTATTGCTGAAAGTCGTCACTGGCTGATAGGAAGAGCGCAGAGGATCTTTGACTGTCAAAAAAAGCTGGGTCAATCGCGCGAAGTATTGCGGATGAGTGACCGTGTCGATATCAAAAGCAGAGCAGATAATGTTATGCGGTGGAATACCAAGCGCCTCGATCATTGGCTTGACCGCGTTGCCCATCCAGTTGAGGTTGGAACCTTTGCCGGCAATTTCGTCAGGCAGTCCGGCCGGATGCACAGTGACGATCAGTTGCCAAAACTTGCCGGCGAATTCCCGCTTCAAACGCTCGGCATGACGTTCAAAGTTGGCTTGATCGCGACCTTCCCCGCCCAAAACCACGATCATTCGATCAGTGGGATAAGTCGATCGCGATAAGGCGATGAGCGCCCCGCGCAAAATTTCATAACTCTCTTTGTAAGTCGGCAGAAAAATCAGGTGATGCACGCGTCGCCAGTCTGCCAGCTTGTGCACCTCGCTCATCCAATCAATCCGCGCTTCCCGCTTGTAAGCTCGCCAAGAAAAAATCAAATAGGAGACGAAGTAGATCACCCGAAACAACCAATACAAATCAAAAACGATGATGAAGATCATCGCCAAGGTCGGCACTAAAAACGACAACGCAACAGCGCCCGCAAGTGTTGACCAAATGAGGGCGCCGGGAATGATTTCCAACAAACGATGTCGTCCGTAAGGTGAAGGCATTTAAGACCTACTGCTTAATAACTTTCGAGACAGTTTGTATGACGTTTGAGCCGAAACGGTTGAAGAATGAGGAGGAATGCTCAATGCATTTCGACGAGTTCTGAAGCCGTTGCAGGCCAAACGGCGACAAAATGGCCGAAATGTTATTAGGTAGCAGGTCTACTCTCCCGAATTCATCTCTTTGCGCAGTTTAGACAAGGCATGGTTGGCGTGTTCTTTACCGCCAAGTCCGAAGGCCAGTCCGCCGGCCAAAGCCAGCATAGCCACCAAGCCAGTAAAGAGAATCTGGATCAAGTCTTCAGCAATGCCAAGTTGCACCAAGGCGGCCATGAAACTGAAGATGAGGATAGCCCAGCGGCTGATTGAAGCCAAGAAGTCGGCCCCGGCCAGTTTGCCCGCTTCGACCGCGGACTTAATAACCGCCCGAGTGAAATTGGCCACCAGGATTCCAACCAACATGATGATCACGGCAATAATCACGTTCGGCAAATAGAAGACCACTTCTTTCAGGAAGCCGGTTACTTCAACCCACTGCATGATGTCTGTGGAGGCGATTAAGAAGACAATGACGAAGAACCATTTAATGATCCAACCAAGTAAAGCCGAAATGTTAAACGGCACGCCGGCTTTGCGAAACATTTGTTTGACTTCCAGCTTTTCGGCCAAAGCGTCGAGCTTCAAAACATCGCAGACGCGCATCACCAGCTTTTTCAAAAGAGAAGCGATGATGAGGCCAATCAGGAAGACAATCAAGGCGCCGAGGAAACGCGTGAAAAAGGCGAGCAAGGAACTCCAGAGATCCGCGAAAGCGGCCTGGACGATCGTAAGGGCGTCGGGCATAAGAATAATTGTTTGTACGGGCATGGCATGCCATGCCCGTACGTATTAAGAATCGAGACGAACTATTTTGCGACCTTTACAGACTTCGGTTTAGTGATCATCGGTTTAGCTCCATAATGTGGGACGCTCCACGCTCCACGTTTGACCTTAGCCTTGGCCATGCGCCTTAGCACGATCTGATCGTCCACTTCAGGCTTCACAATAATCGAAGCCATCGGGACGCGGTGCACAAAGCTCAAGGTGTTAGCAATGGTCAAGCTAGTACGCAAGGCGGTGAATGATCCCGGGCCGGCAACGACAGCCAGACTATCGACGTCGCTTATAGACACCTTCCAAGCGCTCAGCGTTTCAATCAGGCGATTGAGGATCGTCTCCGGTCGGCTGTCTAGACGGCACGCCTGAACAATCTTGCCGCTCTTATCGCTGAGTCCAATAGTGGTCCAAGCAATGTCCTGAGCGCGAAGGAGCAAACGCATAGGCTAACGTTTGGCGGTCACGACCCCTTTGTTGCCCATGCGGTCAATCATGGTGACATGCTCGACGTTCAAGATGCTGTACAAAAATCGGTCGGAGACCTGCTTACGATAGTTGTACTCCTCCTTGGCCATTACCGTAAAGTTTACCTCTTGTCCCACTTCCTTTTCAAACTCAACCAACAATTTTTGCAAGTCCGGCTCGGCCATCTCGCCAATCACCAGCATGTCAACAGGGATGCTTGGCTGGTCGACCAAACGCCCGGTCAAAATCAACAAATCGACTTTGCCTTTAGCATCAATTTGTTGAACAAGATTTTTCTTCAACATAAGTTGCATCTTCTTGATAAGCGCGCGCATATCTGAAAAAAGAAAAAATGCTTGGTCGGCTTGATAAAATTTTCGCTTCTCTTTATTATCGGTCTCGACCAACTCTTTGACAATGCCGATCTCCACCAAGTTCATCAACTCCCGGCGCACCGAGTTAAGTTGAGCGTCAATTTTCCTGGATAATTCGCGCACAAAATAACGCTGATCAGCGTTATGCATAAAATGATTGAGCAAACGGGCGCGAGTGCGCGAGCCAAACAAGTGCTCAATCTTGAACCCTTTTTCTTTGGAGGCTTCTTTGGCCATAAGATGGATAAAAAAAGTAGTCAGCCTATACGTTGCACAGACCCCCCTGTGTTGTATAATGTACAAAACTTGTGGACAGGAGGTCAACCTAAGATATGACCGAAACAAAAAACAGCATCTTAAAAGGGGCCCATTATTGCGAGAAAGCCTTTTCAGACCTTATCCCCCTTGAGGGCCATAATGGCTTTGTTTTTGGGGTTCTCCACAGTCTGGGAGCCAAAGAGTCATTCGATATCCTTTCAGGAATTATCCACAGCCACCTGGAGCGCCTCTCCACCACTGTTGAGCCGGGGGCTAACCTGACCCATCGCTTTGAGCAACTACTCCAAGCCTTAAACGAAGATATCGCCCAAGGAGTCGACGAGGGACTTTTTTCCCTACCCATTAGCGACACCTCGAGTGTGATCGGGGTGGCTAGCGGGAACGCCGTAGTGGTCAGCGGCTTTGGCAATCTCTTGGCCGAATTCATGCACAAGAGTGAAAAAGAGCAATACGACATTTACGATTTATCTCGCGGGATGCGGGTTGAAGAAGAAATGCCCAGTTGGAAAAAATTGTTTTTGACAGTCCTCGACGGCGAAGTGCGCTCCGGCGACGTGCTCTATGTCGGCACTCGCGTCAGTCGTCATGACTTGCCGGCCACGACCTTGAACGAAATCATCACAACCTTGCCGCCCAACTCCGCGGTCAGCAAAATTCGCCAATACTTGCCGATTGAAACGGTTTTCGCCGCGGTGGTCATCAAAAATGATTCATCGGAAGAACCAACGCGAGTCAGTGAAGACACGGCCCGGGCTTCGCTTGAGCGGCTGGACAAAACTGCAGCCCGCACTGATCGCTACTTGAGCGAACAAAAACCGGAGATGAAGAGCATCGGCATCAAACTATGGCTTTTCCTCTTCCCCAAGCGCGGTTCGGCCGAACGCCGCAAGATGCTCAAGAAACTGGCGCGATTCGCTGGACGGCTGTTGGTGGTATTTGTGACCGTGGCTGTTCAAATTCTCTTCGGGCTTGCTAAAGCCGGTTTTGTCTCAGTCAAACGGGTCGTCAGCAACCCCAAGCAGATCAGGCAAAATGCCAAAAAAGCCAAAGAAAAAATCGACCGCGGGATTCGTACAGGCATCGCCAGATTCAACGTTCTACCGAAAACGAGCAAATATGTTCTCTTGGCTTTATTGACCGTCGGCGTCTTGTTGGTCGGCGGCATCATCCTCATTAATCGTCAACAAGCCGGCGCGACAGAGCGTCAGGCTTATGAACAAACGGTCAGCGCGGCGCAAAAGAAAATTGAAAACGCCGAAGCCAGTTTGATTTACGGCGATGAAAATCAAGCGCGGACTTTGTTGAACGATGCCTGGCAGTTGATCAATAATTTATCTACCTCGAACGCGGAGCGCAAAAAAACGGTCGAGGATTTGCAAACCCAAATTTCTGCTAAGCGCGACACCTTGCGGCACGTGGTTCAAGTGGAGATCAAACAAGTGGCTGATGGGGGCGGCCTGACCGGCGAATCGTTTTCGGCAGTGGTGGCCCTGGCCGGCAAGTGGTACGGCCTGACCGATCAAGCCAACGTCTATGCCATTGACGCGGGCACGGAGACAATGGTCAAACTTGAGGTAACCAAAGGCGATGTAGGCGCTCCTCTGGCGACTTCCCCTGGTGAGACCGCTATCTACTGGTTGGATAACGGCTTAACCCGCTACACTCCAGAATCTGGCGAAGTCGCTCCACTTTCGGTCAGCCGCAACGGTGTTGATTTGCAATACTACGGCGGCAAAATGTACATCCTCTCGCCTGAAACGGGCCAAGTCTACAAACATCAGCGCACGGCCAGCGGTTTCGACGGCGGCTCGGCTTGGATTATTTCTGGTGTCTCGAGCGTGACCGATGGCATTGCTCTCACCATCGACGGCTACTTGTGGATCTTGAAATCCGACGGCAGTATCTTGCGCTACTTGGCTGGCAAAGAGACAGACTGGAAAGTCGGTGTTGTTGAACCATCGTTGTTAAGCGCCAAAGACATTTGGACGGATGAAGCATCAAAATACTTGTACGTGCTGGACGCCGCAGGCAAACGCGTGGTCGTCTTTGACAAAGACAAAGGCACGCTGGTGGTGCAATACGAAAACGAGACGTTCAGTGATTTGAAATCAATGATCGTCGACGAGGTCAACAAAAAAATCTCGGTCTTGTCAGGCAACAAGGTGTATCAGTTTGAAATGACGCAATAACGAAAACCCCGCGCCAGACAGCCGGCGAGAGATTCGCCTGTTGACCAAATCTGCCCGTTCCCATATACTTCCGCCATAGCTGTAGACAACGGGTTTTGGCCGATACAAGCCAAATAAGTCCCGTCGAGGCA
>JBBTSK010000175.1:0-1422 GCA_038078795.1 Patescibacteria group bacterium | reverse complement strand
GGCTTCAGCGGATTGACTCAAAGCACCGCGTAGTTTTGTTTTTGAAGCCCGAGAATGCCGACGCTTGTCGTTTGACGAGTCCGCGCTTTGAAAAAGTCATTGTCAATGCCCATTGGTACACGGCCAAAGAGCAGTTCCTGATGCCACGAGCAATTGCTAAAGCCAAAGTGGATTTAATGCATTATCCACACTGGAACGTGCCGATTTGGTCGTCTGTGCCATTTGTGGTCACCATCCACGACTTGATTCTGCTGGACGACCCCTCGTCTGCCAAAGCCACTACCCTTGGTCCCATTCGCTATCTCGCCAAGCGCGTGGGTTATCACCACGTCCTGCATCATGCCATCGAGAAAAGTAAAAAGATCGTTGCCGTCTCGCGGGCGACCAAAGATTCAATCTTGCATCATTTCAACCATGTTGATCCGGCCAAAATCGACGTCATCTATGAAGGCGTCAGTCCGCTTTCCAATCTCCAATCTCCATTACCACTTTCCACTTTCCAACAACCAATTTCCCAACCTTACTTCCTTTATGTGGGAAGCGCCTATCCCCACAAAAACCTGGAAAGCCTTCTCCACGCCTTTTCTTTTTTCGTCAAAGAGTATCCTCTGGTAAAATTAGTCTTGGTAGGTAAGAATGACGTCTTTTACGATAAGTTGAGAAACGAAGTCAAGGAAATTGGCATCCCCGAAGGTCGGGTTGTTTTTACCGGCTTTGTGCCTGACGATCAGTTGGCTGTGTTGTATCAAAACGCGGCTCTGTACGTCTTCCCGGCTCGTTTTGAGGGCTTTGGCTTGCCGCCGTTGGAAGCCATGCTCCACGGAGCGCCAGTGGCCGCCTCCGAGCGCGGGCCTCTTCCGGAAGTGCTGGGCGACGCCGCCATTTACTTTAATCCAGACGATTTAGAACAAATGGCTGAAGTGATGGAGCAAGCGCTCAACAACGAAAGTCTGCGGGCGGAATTAAAAGAAAAGGGGAGTCAACAAGTCAAAAAGTATTCTTGGAGCTCGATGGCCGAGCAGACGATGAAGCTTTATGAAAAAGTCGGAGGAAAAAAATAATCAACCAAGAATTCACCTCGGGGAAGCGCTGGCTTCACCTTATGTGATTGATTTGCGCCGCGACAAGCCGCGGGTGATTGCGGTTCGCCGGATTCATCCGGTTGAGGCGATGATAGATGATCCCGTGCTTGATTTGAGGCCAAGCCGCGACGAACTATCGGGCCAATATCAAGAACAAGACTTCACCAGTGCCGAGAGCTCCGTTCCCATGGCGCCGATCATGCCGCGTCTCATCCATCGCGTTACCGACGTCTGGACGTTCAAGACGGTTGAAGAGAAAGCCGACGAAGCCTTTGCCATGCTCGAATTACCAGATATCGACGAAACAACTCCACCAATTACCCAATTACCCAATTACCCA
>JBBTSK010000174.1:0-1217 GCA_038078795.1 Patescibacteria group bacterium | reverse complement strand
ATCTGGTTGACTTCAAAGAAAACGGCGTCAGCTTTGTCGCCGACGTGTTGAACGGTCAAAAAACCGGCTTCTTCTTGGACCAAAAAGACTTACGAAAACGCACCGCACTTTTAGTAGCCGGCCGACTAGTAAAAAACTGCCTTAATCTTTTTTCCTATTCCGGCGCGGCAGGAATTATGGCCAAGCTGGCTGGCGCGGAAAACGTCCACAACGTCGACGCTTCCGACCTGGCTCTGCGCTTGTGTGAAAAACACGCCAAGATGAACGGCGTCACCATGACGACTGAACAAGCCGACATTTTCCAATGGCTAAATGATCATCAAGAGCCTGCTTACGACATTGTGATGATGGACCCGCCATCGATCATCAAAACTTCCAAAGACGCGGAGAATGGCAAAAAAGCCTATCACTTTTTGAATCGCGCCGCTCTGCGCCTGATTAAAGACGGCGGTATTTTTGTGACTTCCAGCTGTTCCCACTTCATGAACGAAGAGGACTTTGCCTTCACACTGCGCCGCGCCTCGATCCAGGCCGGCGTGACTTTGGAAATTCTTGGCGTTGTCCGCCAATCAGCTGATCATCCACTTTCTGTCTACTTCCCAGAATCGGCTTACCTCAAATCATTCATTTGCCAAGTACGTCGCGAAGGAGAAAAAAGTGCTAAGAAATAATTCGCCCGCCGAACTCACCGAGCAATTCGGAAACGAGTTCGTCTTGCTGGACGGTGATGACTTCTGCCACGACGCCGATTGGCTCTAAGCAGGCGGCACAAAGCGCCGCGCCAATGGCCTGACGATTTTTGCTTTCGTTCAGCTTGACAGCGATGAAACTTATTTTGGTGCCGAGACGCAAGGTACCGCCTTCAACGCCTAGGAGCTCAACATCTTGAAGCAACACAGGCAGAGTGCCGGAAATTTCAGCCAGCTTTTGGCAACATTCAGACCATTTCCCTTTGATGTCGGCCAGGCTGGATTTGATGGAGGAGGGGGTTTGTTCTAGGCGACCGCCATTCGCCACCACGTCGGTCGGTTTCGTTGGTTCTTCTGGCACGGCGTGCCGTGCCACTACTGTCGCTTGTCCGGAAAATTGCACTGCCAATAATTCCAGCGGCAATTGGGGAATGCGTTCACTGCGATAGGCGACACGATATTCCATCAACCACTGAATCAGGCGTTGAATTCCAGTCGATCCAACCGCCTCGGCCACGCCTTGCAAGC
>JBBTSK010000173.1:0-1565 GCA_038078795.1 Patescibacteria group bacterium | reverse complement strand
CTTAGTGGCCAGCCCGTTTTTGGTAGTTTTTTTCGCCATTAGTTGCGCTCTCTTGCTGGCGGTGGCCGCCACCCAAAAAGAGGTTCCGCGGCGCGCCCAGATGTTTTCTCTTTTTACGGTGATGTTGCTCTCTGGCGGATTTTTCGTTTTGACTCTTAAGTCCAATCGTTTCATCGAGTACGCCGTTCCTTTTTTAACTTTGGCCGCTGGCGGGCTTTTTACTTTTTGGTTGCCATTTTTTAATAGAGAATTGCTTCCAGGTTTGAGGAAGTGGTTTTCCTGGCGGCCAGGCAAGTGGTTGGTGAGTGGCGTCGTCGTTTTGGCCGTGGCTTCTTTCGCGCTGACGGAGGTTAAGAACGCTTTGCCGAATAAGCAACATTTTACCGAGTCGGCATTTGCTCCGGTCACCGAATGGATCAAGCAAAACATTCCTCAAGGCGAGCTGGTGTTTCACAATGGCTGGGATTTTTCTTTGATTTTGTTTTACCTCGATGACAGTCATCGTTACTTGGTTGGACTTGACCCCACTTATATGTATGATGCCTTTCGTAGCGATTATGACATTTGGTCTGATTTAGTGACAGGCAAAGACGCGGACGTTGGTAAAATTATGACCTACTTTCAGTCGCAAGTTGTGGTGATCGACACGCGGTTGACCACGGACTTTGAAAAAAATATCCAAGCCTCGGGATTGTTTGATGCCGTGATTGCTGACGGCCCAGTGCATCTTTATTCTGCCAAATAGTATGAAGATTGTGATGGTCATTCCGACCTTGAATGAGGAACAAATTATTGAACGCACCTTGCAAGAAACGTTGAGAGTGTTTGCTGAGAGTTTGCAAGATTATGATTGGAAAGTGGTGGTGGCAGATAATGGCTCGACTGACACGACCGTCGCCGTTGTTCAAACGCTGATGGCAACCGAACCGCGTCTCGGACTTTGGACCACCACCAAAAAAGGGAAGGGCAAAGCCGTGCGCGGGGCGTGGGCAGATCACCAAGCTGAAGTCTATGCCTTTATGGATGCGGATTTGTCTGCTGATCTGAACGACGTCCCGGTTTTGCTGGAGGCATTGACTGACGCTGACGTGGCTGTTGGTTCGCGGTTTCATCCTGCGTCTAATCGTGCTCGGTCACTGCGTGGAGAAATCGTTTCGCGCGGTTACCGTACCTTGCGGCGTTTGTTCGTTGATTTACCCGTGTCCGACAGCCAATGCGGATTTAAGGCTCTGCGACGCGAGGCGTGGGAGAGGATTAAAGAGGATTTGATCGTCGATAGCTGGTTTTTTGATACCGAGCTGTTAGCCTTTGCTCACAGGGCCGGCCTCACGATTCAAGAAGTCCCAATCCGCTGGACCGAGACCCGTTATCCTGAACGCCAGAGCAAAATCAATGTTTGGGCTTCGGCCAAAGACAGCTTCAAGCACCTTTTGGACTTGCGACGGCGGTTGAAGTAAAAGAAAAAACTCGACGAGATCGAGTTTTTTCTGGTGCCGGCCCCCAGAGTCGAACTGGGCACGCCTGCCTCTTCAGGGCAGCGCTCTACCGATGAGCTAGGCCGGCGT
>JBBTSK010000172.1:6484-7611 GCA_038078795.1 Patescibacteria group bacterium | reverse complement strand
CCTTGCCAAATGGGTCAGCCAAGCAATCATCACTGCCCCAAAAATAGCCATGCGGATGGAAATCCCGCCGGCGGTGAACAAGTGACCATGGGAAGTGCCGATTAGCTCAGCCAGAGCGATATATAGGCCGTATTCGAGCTTATGGGTGGCCAATAGAAGCGTCGCTAGACCTATTAGAAGCAAAAACACGGTCTCGGCTCCTGTATGGAGGGAGAAGTAGGCCACAAAAAAAGCTAAAGTGAGCCCTGTAAGGGTTAGAAAGAAAGCTTTGCCGAGGAATTGATCTTTCATTTTGACTACAAGTTATGCTTACGCTTGATTATCTCACGAGCCGCCCTATACTTTTTGATGGAGGTCGGTATCCACCCAATGCGATCCCAAGGAATGCGATGCATCAGCGACGGCCGCCACTGCGATGGCCTTTGTCCAAAGAGAGAAATTAGATGATGCCGATGCAAAGGATTTTCGATCCTGAACAATTCTTCGTCCACCAGTACCCCGCCTTTCCCTCGTTCTAAAATAGTAAGCCACAGATCCCAATCTTGGAAGCGACGCAAGGATTCGTCGAAGCGCGGAAAGTCGGCGCGGCGAATTAGCGACGTGGTAGTAATAAAATTCATCTGGCGTAACCGCTCGGCGTTGAAAGGATAAGAGGAAAACTTTTTCCAACCAAAACGAAATGATGAGTAAGCATAAGCCGCACCAGGATGAACCGTCAGCGCCGAGAGCATTTTTTGCAGCATCTCCGGGCGCATCATCACGTCGGCGTCGCAGAACATCACGTGCTCCCCTGTTGATTGGTCGAACCCGTGGTTACGAGCCGCGGCCGCACCTTGATTGGGTTGGTCGATCAGTTGAATGTGGTCAGCGTAGGATTTGAGCACCTCGATTGTGTTATCAGTCGAGCCGTCATTGACGACGATAATTTCCAGGTCTGAAATCGTCTGCGACAAAATGCTTTCTAAGCACTTGCCGATTGTCGAAGCGTGATTGAAACTAGGGATGATAATGGAGATCATACTGAAATCGGGCGGAAGTTGAGCTTACTGAATTGTTTATCGGCTGTAAATTGACTGATCGCCCGCTCGCGTCCAGCCAGTCCCAACCGCCAGCGTAAAATCGGATCG
>JBBTSK010000172.1:0-6474 GCA_038078795.1 Patescibacteria group bacterium | reverse complement strand
GATCCGCAACCGAGCTTGATGGTATCAAGAGTCCGGTTTGCTTGTCGATCACCGCTTCATCAACCCCTTGCAAGTCTGAAGCAATGGACGGCAAGCCAAAAGCGGCGGCCTCAATGTAGACGGTACCAAAACCTTCTATGTCTTTTCCTAGGTGTTCCGTCGGCATCACAAACACGTCAGCGGCTTGGTATTCACTTATCAGCTGGGCATCGTCCGCTTGTTCAACAAAGTGCACTTCATTTTCCAAGCCCAAAACACGCGTGTGTCCTTTTAACTCTGACGCCAAGGGGCCACTGCCAACGATGGTGTAATCAAACGGTCCAAGGCGATGCTCGGATTTGAGTTGAGCAAGAGCATCAAGCACATGGGCATGCCCTTTGCGCGCCACTAAACGAGCGACAGTCAAGAAGTGGGTCGTCGGGTGAGCGGCCTGTAGGGCGATGCTTTGATCGCGTTGAAAGCTCTCGGCCGCGGCAATAAACCCTTCACTTAGAGAAGGGTAGACAGTTTGCAGGGCTTTTGGTCTGACAAACCCTAAAACTTCCCTGGCTAGGCTTTCGGTGTTGGTCACCACCAGATCCGCCTCTGCCAAAATCCGTCGGGTCAAATTCTGCTTCCAGCCGTTGCGTCTGGCCAGAGCAAAGTCCATGCCGTGCAAAATGACCACATACGGCTTGTGCCAAAGTCGACGATTGATAAGAGCGACGAGGCCGAGTGGCAAAACGTGACTGACGATAAGGATGTCATAACTATTGCGTCGCCTAAAAAGTGAACCAAAAGCTCGCAACCATTGTGGCCAAAAATTTTCAAAGAGCAGTCCATCTGTCACCACTGTCATCTGCTCGCCGAAATATTCGGCCATCTCTTGCAAATAACGCGCCACTCCCCCGCGTTTTGGCGGATAGTCAATGGTGATGAGCAGAAGGCGGGTCATAGTTCTAAGCCGTTCGGTTCAGGTTTGATTAGACGACGAATATAACGCAGTTGCGCGATGGTCAGACTGCGCGTTAAGAGCAGGCCAATGAAGTAGATGGCCGCGCCGACCAAGATGGTGGCCGGTAACGGTAGGTAAGATTTTATCAGAAGAACGACTCCGCCCATCAAAGCTCCGCAAAACACCACAGGCAAAACCCTTCGCAGAAAAGTACTTATGGGATAAGGAACTAGCCGCGGGACGTAGACAAGACCGGCTGCCAGCATAAAGGTGAAGGCGATCACCGCGGTCACAGCCGCGCCGGCGATGCCGAGGCGCGGAATAAGCAGAACGTTGAGGGCGGCGTTGATGATCATGGTCACTCCCATGATTATCGTTTTGACGTTTTGTTTGCGGGCGGCGTTCAAGAGCGAGCCAACGGGGAAGTCAACAAAAAGAACGAGCAACGCGAAAATCATGATCGTTAGCGGCACGGCGGCATCGTAAAATTTGGGGTAAAACGCTTGGATAATTTCACCGGAAAGGCTGGCGATGCCAAAAGTGATCGGCACAGCTAGAATAATCGTGTACCAAACGGCGTCGTCAAATATTTTGGCTACCCCGTCCTTGTCTCCATTGGCAAATCGCGAGGCCATGGCTGGATAGAGGCCGCCAATAAAAGCCATAGGCAGAAATTGAAAGGCGTAAGTGATTTTGTAGGCGATGGAGTAAGTGCCAACCGCCTCGGAGCCCATGAATTGTTTGAGGAGGATGGAGTCGATGTAGGAATATATTTTAACGAACAGGCTGGCTAAGGCAAAGGCTAAAGAGAGACGCAGGAGTTGTTTGGCGCGCGGAGCGTCAAACGAAGGGAGGATGGCTTTCCAGCCAAGATGCTTAGCCACGCGGGTGGCCGAATAAATGGCATTCCAGACACTGCCGACCAAGAGGGCAAGGATGAGGACTGACAGAGTGGGATGGAAGCGCAGAGCAATAAGTCCGGCGGTGGCCGATAGAATTTGACCGACAAAAATCCCCAGCGACTCATAACGCAAGTTTTGCAAACCGCGCAGGACTCCGAAGAACGTCAGCGAGATAGCATCGGCGGCCAAAATTAATGTTGCCAGAGCCACCAGTTTGATGATGGACAAGTCGTAGTTAAGCAGAATCGCCAAAGCGACCGCCCCGCCCATGCCGAGCAGGATTAAAGGGATTTTAAGGCCAAGGGTGGAGCGGGTAAGTTTAACGGCTTGGCTTGGATCATGAGCGATCTCGCGAATGAGCACGGCTGAAAGACCCCAGTCGGAAACGACCGAAAGAATCGTCGTTACCGACAAAGCTAGAAAGTAATCCCCTTGCCCCGCTTTGCCGATCTGGTTGGCCACGATGGTGAAATAAACAAAAGCAATCGCCTTCTGGGCGACGGAAGCTGCGGTGAGATACATGGTGTTTCTGGCCAGGGTTGACATAGTTTAACAAGCCAATTGTAACACAAAGACGGGGCGCGGTGGCCCCGTCTATCGTTTCTGCTTAACGCTTGCTCCACTGCGGCGAGCGGCGAGCGGAACGCTTGCCTGGTTTCTTGCGTTCGCGTTTACGGGAGTCGCGAGTCATAAGACCGCTCTTCTTGAGAGTGGCTTTCAAATCTTGATCCTCGAGGAGTAGACAGCGGGCGATGCCGAGGCGAACAGCTTCGGCTTGACCGGTGATCCCGCCGCCGACAACCTTGGCTTGAACGTTGAACGATTCTTTCCGTCCAGCCACGGTCAACGGAGTCCAAACTTTTTCTTGTAACTTTTGCAAAGGGAAAAAGACGTTCAACTCCTTGTTGTTGATGACGATCTGTCCTTTGCCTGGGTACATGCGCACGCGGGCAATGGCTGTTTTTCGGCGCCCAACCGCTTCGGTGTACTTCCCTTCAAATTCAGCTTTGTATCCCATATTATTTGACGCTCAAGCGTTTCATCCTACCAACGTGCAGTTTATTTTTTGGCATCATGTTTTTAACGGCGATCTCCAAAACAGCGGCTGGATTCTTTTCCCAAATTTCACCCAGAGTGCGAGTTTGCAGACTACCTGGGCGGCCGGTGTGGTGGTAGTAAAGTTTGTCAGTCATTTTTTTGGCCGGGATTTTCAACTTGATAACGTTGGAGACTTCCACCGCGTCGCCGCCGTCGATGTGTGGAACATAGGTGGCTTTGTTTTTACCCATCAAAATTTTCGCCACTTGGGATGCCAAGCGTCCCAGAGACTGACCGGTCGCGTCGATTTTTACGGTGTTTCGATTCATACGAATTCAATCTGAACCATTTGAGCTCCGTCGCCCTTACGCGGCCCCATTTTGATGATGCGGGTGTAGCCGCCGGCGCGGGTTTTGTAGCGAGGAGAAAGAACTTCCAAAATTTTCTTGACCGGCAATTCTTGCTGGCCAAAAAAACGCAGAAGTTCACGGCGATTGTGCAAGGTAGCTTCCTTGCCGCGGGTAACCAATTTTTCCACCATCGGTTTGATCGCCTTAGCCCGCGCTTCGGTTGTCTGGACTTTTTCGTAGAGCACCACATCCAAAGTCAGGCCTTTCAGGAAGGCCGTGCGTGGACCGATTTCTCGGCTGAAGACTTTTCCGCTGTTGCGATGGCGCATAGGAGTCTATTCGTTGGTCTCCAATTTCTGAGCGATGAAGTTGTAGTGGTCAAGAAGAATGGCCACTGACTGTTTGACCGCTTCCTGCGGGGTGATGGTGCCGTCAGTTTCGATTTTCATGATCAGTTTGTCGTAGTCGGTAATCTCACCAACCCGGGTTGGTTCTACTTTGAAGCCCACGTTGCGCACTGGAGAAAAGAGTGAGTCAATGGCGATGACGCCGATTTCTCCGATCGGTTCGCGCTCTTCAGTCGGTGAGTAGCCGCGACCTCGTCCGACCGTGACTTCGAGTTCAAATTCGCCTTTGTCTTCCGTGGCCGTGGCGATGTGCAAGTTTTTGTTCATGATTTCCACGTCCGCGTTGGCTTCGAAGTCCGCGGCGGTGACGGCGCCACTGCCGGATTTGCGCAGAGTCAACTTGATTGGGTTCTCGCTGTGCAATTTCAAACGCAGACCCTTTAAGTTCAAGATAATCTGCAAAGCGTCCTCAAGCACGCCGGTGACGGCCGTGAATTCGTGTTGCGCCCCTTTGATTTTGACCGCGGTTACGGCCGCGCCAGTCAAGGAAGACAGCAAAACGCGGCGCAAGGCGTTGCCAACTGTGCGCCCATATCCGTAAAAAAATGGTTCGATTACAAGGGTGGCCTCAGAGGTGGTAGCGCCTGGCTCAAAAGTAATCGTCGATGGGAGCAGAATGTTCTCCATAGTTATGTTCGTGAGTAAAACTCCACGATCAGTTTCGGATCAAAGACCGTTTTCAGATCTTCCCCCTCTGGGATGGAAATAATTTTTCCTGAAAGTTTGCCCGCTTCCGAGGTCAACCACGACGGCGGCTGGGCCGCCTTCAGCCGTTCATCAATATCGTTGAGCAAACCTTTTTTTTGTTTAATTTCGCGAATAGCCACGACTTCCCCAACCCGGCATTGGTAGGAAGGAATATCTACTTTTTTACCATTGATTTCCACGAATCCGTGATTGACCATTTGCCGAGACTGGCGACGCGTTTTAGCTAAGCCCAGGCGATAAATGACGTTGTCCAGCCGCGTCTCCAGCAACTGGAGCATGATCACTCCGGTGTCGCCTTTGGTCTTAGTGGCTTTGGCAAAGTAATTGCGAAATTGCGTCTCCATGATGTTGTAGAGGCGTTTAGCTTTTTGTTTCTCGCGCAACTGAATACCAAACCCTGACAAGCGCGACTTGCCGGCGGTCGGTCCGTGGACGCCTGGAGGGAACGGTCGGCGCTTGAAAGCGCACTTCTCCTTGCCGCAGAGAGAAACGCTCTCGCGACGGCACATTTTACAAGTGGCTTTCAAAGTTTTGCCCATAGAATTTTAGATGCGGCGGCGGCCGGACAGTCGGCAACCATTATGTGGGACAGGCGTTTCATCTTTGATGGACAGAACGCTAAAGCCGTTGGCGTTCAAGGCGCGAACGGCAGCGTCGCGACCCTGACCAATGCCGGTCACAAAGACCGAGACTTCCTTCAGGCCGTAGTCGACTAATTTGTCAGCTACGGTTTTGATGATCGTGCTGGCGGCGTACGGAGTGGCTTTTTTAGGTCCGGTGAATCCGCAGTGGCCAGCGCTGGCCCAAGCTAAAGTGTTGCCGTTCATGTCGGTCATGGTAACGATAGTGTTGTTGTAAGTCGAATGAATATAAGCCCGACCTTGAGGTACCTTGCGGGTCACGACTTTTTTTCCAGGCGTTTTCTTGCCTGACTTTGCTTTGACCGCGCCGGCTTCCACGATGGGGGCGGCGGCGACCTCTTCAATGTTTTTGACTTCTTCTTGCATAGTTTTAATCAGGTGTAGAACTTCCGAGTTTGAGACCAGTTCTAGGCGCGGGTGGCCGATCGTCGGAGCTGTACATCCAGTACAGCGAGACGAAGGCCGGGACCCGCAACAACGAAATGGGCCAAACTCGGGAGTTCTACGTCTTAGTCAAAATACGACGGCCAGAGCGCATAGTCTTGCGGACATTGCCGCGGCAGGTGCGCGAGTTTGTTTTGGTGCGCTGGCCGCGGCAAGGCAAACGCTTGGCATGACGCGTTCCGCGAAAACAGCCAATTTCTTTAAGTCGTTTGACGTTGGATTGGGTGTCACGACGCAATTCCCCTTCCACCCGAAAACTTTTTTCCACCAAGTCGCGGATTTTATTAACCTGCTCTTCAGAAAGATCCTTGACTCGCAAAGAAGGGTCAACGCCAGCCTTGGTTGTAATCTGCTTGGACCTGGTGTCGCCGATACCATAAATGTAAGTCAAGGCGGTGCCGACCTGTTTCTGCGTGGGAATTGTCACTCCAGCAATACGTGCCATAGCTACCCTTGTCTCTGCTTATGTTTTGGAATTTTGCAAATAACATGCACCCTTCCGTGGCGGCGGACGACACGACAGTCACGACAGATTGGTTTTACGGATGTTCGGACTTTCATAAAATTTACAGTCGATAAGTCACGCGCCCTTTAGTCAGATCATAAGGACTCATCTCCACTTTGACGTGGTCGCCTGGCAAAACTTTAATGCGGTTCATCCGCATTTTGCCGGAGAGATGGCCAATAATTTCCTGATCGTTCTCTAAACAAATGCGCAAGGTTGCCCCTGGCAGAAGTTCGAGTACTTCTCCCTCCATTTCGATGAACTGTTTTGAGTCGGAATTGTCTGACATGTTAGCTTAAACCGATAATCTAGAGCGCCGGAATTGTACCGGAAGCCCTTAAATGTGTCAAACATTAGTTAAAAGTAACATTTGTAGATTGTGAATCCGCCTTTTTCAGCTATTCCAACACAGCCTTAATTCTGCGAACCCCAGCGGAAGAGGCCTCCTCTTTTGTAATGCGAAAATGGCCCATTTTCCCCGTTCTCTCCACGTGCGGCCCGCCGCAAATTTCTTGACTGAACGGGCGACCCGACGTGGTCGCCCC
>JBBTSK010000171.1:0-2303 GCA_038078795.1 Patescibacteria group bacterium | reverse complement strand
AGGCCGGTCGTCCCGACCGGCGGGACGAGGCGAGTTCCGCAGGCAAGCGGAGCAGCCACGAGTGAGGATCAGCGAGTTAGCATTTAAGACGTGGCACGGCGGCCTCGCCTATGCAGGTTGGATCAAGTATCGTAAAATGTTGTCACTATGACTTCCCTCGACAAATTGATCCAAGAATTTTTGGAACACCTAGAGATTGAAAAAGGGCGGTCAATGAAAACCGTACAAAATTACGATTTTTATTTGAAGCGTTTTTGTAAATGGGCTGGAGCGAAGTCACTCAAAGATATTACCCAAGATACGGTCAGGCAGTTTCGTTTGTGGCTCAACCGCTCGGTCAAAGGCCGCGATGAAAAGACGGTAAAGTCGAGCACACAGAATTATCATTTGATTGCTCTGCGATCCTTCCTCAAGTATTGCGCCAAACGCGACATGACTTGTCTCGCACCCGAAAAAATCGAGTTGGCCAAACAACCAAGCCGCCAGGTTGAATTTTTGGAAGCCGACGAGCTGAAGCGCATGCTCGAGGCGGCGGCCAAAACAAACGCCATTCTCGGTCTACGCGACAGCGCTATTTTGGAAACGCTTTTTTCCACCGGACTACGCGTCAGCGAACTGTCGAATCTAAAAATCGACAACGTCAATTTAAAACGCGACGAATTTACCGTGCGCGGCAAAGGCGGCAAAACACGAATCGTCTTTTTGTCTGACGCCGCCCGCGCCCGCCTCAAAGCCTATCTCGACAAACGCACTGATCCCTCGCCGTTTTTATTTGCCAGCCATGATCGCGCCAAAGCCGGCCGCCAAACCGGTCCGCTGACACCACGCTCGATTCAGCGCTTAGTCGAGCGTTACGCCTTAGCCGCCGGCATCACAAAAAAAATCACACCACACACCTTGCGCCACACATTCGCCACCGACCTCTTGCGTAACGGCGCCGACATTCGCGCCGTGCAGTCAATGCTCGGCCACGCCTCAATCACCACCACTCAAGTCTACACCCACGTCACTGACAAGCACCTGCGCGAAATTCACAAAAAATTCCACGGCAACGTATGAAACTCCTGCGCTGGCGTGATCCTATTGGTCGCTACTATTTTTTCCGCGGTCTGCTCGGTCGAGTGTATTTGCCGATCATCGTCATTTATATGCTCGACCGCGGGTTATCCGTCGGTCAAGTCGCACTTATCTCCACCATCGCCGCCGCTGCTTCTTTTATTTTTGAAGTGCCCAGCGGCGCCATCGCCGACCACCTCGGGCACCGTCGAGCCCTGATTGTCTCCGTCTGCGGTCAGGCGCTCGCGGCCTTGAGTTATCTTGGCGGCACTTTCCCGTGGATTTTGATCGGTTCGGTGGGTTACATGGTTGCCGGCTCTCTCATGACCGGCACGAGGGAAGCGCTTTTTTTCGAATATCTCAAATCACAAAAACGCGAAACCGAACACTTAAAATTATCCGGAGAAGGCAAATCATTTTCTCGAATTTTTAATGTTGTGTCAGTAGCCCTCGGTGGACTGACATACACCATTCACCCTTTTCTCCCCTTTATCATTTGCTCTGTTCAGTACTTGCTCGCCGCCTTGGTCATCTCTACCTTCCCAGCTCCGAAGCGCCGAACATCGGTAGAAAAGACCGAAGGCTTCCTGGCTCTGCTTCAACATTTTCCGAGCGCCATCAAAAACATCTGGCGCGAACCGCGGCTCTTTTGGCTTATGGCGGTTAACGCCATGGTCATCGGAGTTACCTTTTCCATGGCAGACTTCGATCAAATTATTTTTCAAAACCTAGGCGCGACGACGGCTTTTATCGGCGGAGTCTATGTTCTTAAACGCCTCTTGGCGATATTAATGTCCTCGCGTGTTCACTACCTGGCCAAATATCTCAAGCCCGCCCAGCTAATGACGGTGGTATCCTTGATTGGGCTCAGTCATTACTTATTGATCCCCGTTGTCGGCTCTCCGGTCGCCTTGGCCATAGTGTCACTCCTGGCCACGGTCGTTTACGTGACGCTGGAAATCGCCAGCAATGACTACATGAACCAGCTGATCGATGGACGCTCCCGAGCTACGACTTTATCCGTCAACAACTTCACTCGAGGTTTTGTAACCATCGTGACCTCCGCCACTTTCGGTCTTCTTTCTTTGACCATCACCCCCGAGTATGTCTTTGCCCTGATCGGCATCGCCCAGATCATCATCTTGATTTTCCCTCTGATCAAACTCTCTCGGGCCTATGCTCGAGCCGCTTGATTTTTCAGTCAAAATCGTCTATCCTCTCCCCACATGCCGCGGTAGCTTCAGCCA
>JBBTSK010000170.1:0-1245 GCA_038078795.1 Patescibacteria group bacterium | reverse complement strand
CTTGGGTCGTCAACGACGTACACTACGTTTTACACCTGGAACCCGGCTAATCAGCTGATGAAGATGACAGACGGAGCGGGGAACGTCCGTCAGTTTGGCTATGACGCCATCGACCGCCGTTTGAACGCCGGGGACTTGCGTTCAACAAGCGACGGCGCTTACGGCACCTGGACTTTCACATACAACAACGCCAGCACCATGGCGACGTCAGTCAGCCCGATCGGGACAACCACCACCTACGTCTACGACGACATCAATCGGGTAACCAGCGAGAACGCGTCCTCGACTACAGCGACGGATATTACTTATAGCCATGATTCTTGTGCCAACGGCATAGCTCGTCTTTGCGCTGTTGTTGTTGATGCCGGAGCGACAACAAGTTATGCGTATGATGCGCTAGGCCGCGTGAGCGAGGAGACGAAGACGATTGACGGCACGGCTTATACCACGACGTACACTTATGACCGACAGGGAAATGTCGTCTCCGTAGTTTATCCGGACGAGAGTCAAATGTATTACGGCTTTAACGATGCCGGGCAGATTGATGAAGTGATTTTCGATGATCCGACGAACATGGTGTCATTCACGGCAGCTTCCAGTATCGATTACACCCCAACCGGGAGCATCGCCAGTATCACTTACGGCAACGGCGTCGTCTCAACCTATGACTATGACGCTAGCGATTTGTATCGCTTGAGTGGAGTCACTACCGTGTCTGGAGGGTCGACGCTTGAAGACTACACTTATACCTACGACGCCGGCGGCAACTTGACCAATCTTCTTGACGCTTCCGATTTGTATGCCGAAATGGTGATCGCCTATACTTACGATGATTTGTATCGCATCACTGGAGCGACTTCGACCAGCACCGACAGCGCGCTTACTTACAGCAAAACGTGGACTTACGGAGCGATCGGCAACATTCTTACTTCGTCTGATTACGGCACTTACAGTTACCTCGGATACCAGCCCGGTAATTACGCCAACCCGCACGCGGTAACGTCGGTCGATGGCAAGACATTGACTTATGATCGCAACGGCAACATGACAAGCGACGGCACCTGGACCAACACCTGGAACTGGCGCAATCAGCTGACGCAATCGACGAGTTCGACCTTGACCGACACCTACGCTTACGATTACGAATGGAATCGGGTGACGCAGACGAGCTCTTCGGGGCGCGAGGTGATTTACCCCAACAGTTACTACACCATTGATGGAACAGACACCGAGCGTTATATCACC
>JBBTSK010000169.1:0-6421 GCA_038078795.1 Patescibacteria group bacterium | reverse complement strand
AATGCGCGGCATCAAGCAAAATCTTTTTTGGGCTTTCATCTACAACATCGTTGGTATTCCCTTAGCCGCCATGGGTCTTTTAAGCCCAATCATCGCTTCGGCGGCGATGGCGTTTTCCTCTATTTCGGTAGTTCTAAACGCATTGCGTCTTAGAAAATAACGTGTTATCCTACGGCTGTTCATAATCTTTGAGTCATGTTGTTTCGTCGTGGGGAGTCGAATCCCAACAGTTTTTGGCATCGTACTTTTGGCCCAACCGTCGGCGCGGTGGCCGTATTTTTGATTGAAGTCATTCAGATCGTGGCTGTCTCCGCGGCAATCATCATTCCGATCCGTTACTTTTTGATTCAACCGTTTTACGTCAAAGGGGCTTCAATGGAACCGGAATTTTTTGACCATGAATACCTTATCATCGACGAGCTCTCCTATCGTTTTGGCGATCCGGAGCGTGGGGAGATCATCGTCTTTCGTTATCCGCGCGATCCGAGCCAGTTCTTTATTAAGCGGGTGATTGGATTGCCTGGAGAAACGTTAGAAGTTGACAATGGGCAGGTGACGGTTATTGACGATGAGCACCCGCAAGGGGTAACTCTTGACGAAACTTACTTAGAGGTGCAATTTACAGCTGGTAGTAAAAAGGTGGTTTTGGGAGATGACGAGTATTTCGTTTTGGGAGACAATCGTGACGCCAGCCTCGACTCCCGCAGTTTCGGCGCGGTTAGTCGAAATATGATTGTGGGCAAGGTTTGGTTGCGTGGCCTGCCGCTCAGTAAGATCAGTTTGTTTACCGTTCCTGATTATCAATTTTAATCGGTTTATGACAGCCAAAAAATCTGTCCTCGTGGAAAAGGTGGAGGAAACAAAAGCGGTTGAAGAAAAAGCCCTAATTAAAAAAATCAAGACGCCGCAACTTTTGCGCGGGTTTCGCGATATTTTGCCTGAAGATCAGCCTTATTGGGATGCCGTGCATCAAAAAGGGGCGGAGCTGGCTTTGGCTTACGGGTATGATCGCATTGAACTGCCGTTGGTTGAGTCGGCCGAGCTGTTTGCTCGTTCGGTCGGCAAACAAACCGATATTGTAGAAAAGGAAATGTTTTTGTTTCCCGACGCCTCGGGGACAAACATCGTTCTGCGTCCGGAGGCCACGGCTTCTTGCGCCCGCGCTTACATTGAGCATGGAATGGTCGACCGTCCCCAGCCGGTCAAAATGTATTATCAAGGCCCGATGTTTCGCTACGAGCGTCCCCAAGCCGGCCGTTATCGCCAGTTCTATCAATTGGGATTTGAATCGTTTGGCTCGGCTGATCCGGTTGTCGACGCGGAGATGATTATTTTGGGCAACATTCTCTACAACGAGTTGGGTTTGCCGGTGGTGGCCCATGTCAACTCGCTCGGCACGCCGGAGAGCCGCACGCAGTACAAGGTGGAGTTGGTGGCTCACTATCGCAAGCATCGTAATGATATTTGTGAAGACTGCAAACGCCGCATTGTTAAAAATCCTTTGCGCGTTCTCGACTGTAAAGAGGAAGGTTGTCAGAACATCAAAAACAATGCCCCGCAACTGCTGGATTTTCTCGACGAGGCATCCAAGGAACATTTCATGAAAGTTTTAGAGTACTTGGATGAGATGAACGTCTCTTACGTGTTGACGCCGCACTTGGTGCGCGGTCTCGATTATTACTCTCACACGGTTTTTGAGTTTTATTTGGCTGACCAAGAAGAAGGCAAACGGCAGAGTGCTTTGGGCGGTGGCGGTCGTTATGACGGTTTGGTGGAATTGCTTGGGGGACGTCCGACGCCTGCCTGTGGGTTTGCGCCTGGCGTTGACCGCATCATGAGCGCCATGAAAGAAAAAGAATTATCTGGCTTGCGTTATCAGCCGACTGTTTATTTGGCGCCGCTTGGCGACGCCGCTCGCAAAAAAGCTTTCCCTTTGTTTGAGAGTTTGCGCCAAGGGGGCGTCCTGGTTACACAGACTTTTGGCAAATCGGCTTTGAAAGGTCAGCTGGAAGCGGCCGATAAAGCCAAAGTGCGTTACACTTTGATTTTGGGTCAAAAAGAAGTTTTGGACGGTACGATCATCGTCCGCGACATGGAATCCGGAGCTCAAGAAACGGTAGATATTGGCAAAGTCCTGGGCATCTTGCAGAAAAAGATGAGTAGTGCTACTCTCTCGTAACTATGATCGAAGTCAAACGCAAAAAAGGGGAAAGCTTTGAGGCTTTGCTTCGTCGCTTCACCCAGCGCACCCAATCGAGCGGCGTGATTTTGGAGCTCAAAAAGCGTCGTCATCACACCAAAAAACCGACTAAAACAAAACTCCAAGCTTCCGCCTTGGCCCGCCTGGCCTCCAAAGCCAAACGCGAGTACTTGGACAAGATCGGAATGTTGCCGGAGGAAAAGAAAAAAACCTTTGGACGACGATAGTCTGAGTCAGAAAGCACCTCTTTGTGGGGGTGTTTTTTTTCGGATGGGGTCAGGTCTGTGATCTGTGATAATATTAATGCATGACTAGGCCACTTCGCATCATTTATCCTGGCGCCTTTTATCACGTAACCTCTCGCGGCAACGCTAAGGCCAGTATTTACGCTAATGATAATGATCGCGATCAATTTCTTTTCATCTTGGCGGATGTCATTAAAAAACATCACTGGCGATGTCATGCCTATTGCCTGATGGGGAATCACTATCATTTAGTGATTGAGACAATCGATCCAACACTTTCTGATGGCATGCGTAGTTTGAACGGCGATTACACTCAATGGTTCAACGCAAAACACAAACGCGTCGGTCATATTTTTCAAGGTCGGTTTAAGGCTTTTTTGATTGAGGAACAAGAATATCTTTTGAACGTGGCGCGTTACACAGTTTTAAATCCTGTGCGGGCTAATTTGGTTGACGGTCCAGCGGATTACCGATGGAGTAGCTATCGAGCGACCGTTGGACTTGATCCCGCGCCAGATTGGCTGACGACAGAAAAAATTCTTGGACAGTTTTCTACTCATAAAGTTGAAGCGCGACGGAAGTATAAACAGCACGTCGCGGAAGGAATCGGATTGGTATCGCCATTCAGAGATGTAGAAAAACAAGGTGTTTTGGGTTCAGAACAGTTTATTGCAGAAATGCGTGACCTCGTTGATTCGGCGTTCGAAGTGAAAGAGATCACTACCACTCAGAGATTGGTGGGTAGGCCGACTCTTGAGTTGATTTTTGAAGGAGTAACAAACAGGGAAGAACGGAACGATGGGATTATTTTGGCTTTGAACATATTAGGTTATTCTGGTGAGGAGGTTGGAAAGTTTTTAGGTTTAGCAGCTACAACTATTTGTCGAGTAGCTAAACTGGCAAGACAAAAAAATCACAGATCACAGACCTGACCCCGTACGGGATGCGTCCGGGATGTGCTATAATCCTTGAAAATTCATCAACAACCTTATGTCACTCCTCGACCGCATCAGCGACGATATGAAGACAGCCATGAAGGAGAAGTCTGAACAGGCGTTGTCCACCTTGCGCATGGTCAAAGCCGCGCTCAAGAACAAGCAGATTGATTTGATGCGCGAGCTCGCGGACGAGGACGTCATTACGGTTTTGCAAACGCAATCCAAGCAACTTGCCGAGGCGCTCGACGGAGCGATTAAAGCCGGTCGGGCGGACTTGCAGGAAAAGGCTGAAGCAGAATTGGCCATTCTCAAGTCGTATTTGCCAGCGGAGCTCTCCGACGAAGAATTGACCGCCGTGATTAAGGAAGTGTTGGCCGACATTGGAGAAACCGGCAAAGACATCGGTAAGTTGATGGGGTTGGTTATGCAAAAGGTCAAAGGACGAGTCAATGGCCAGCGGGTGCGTCAAAAGGTAGAAGAATTTCTACAAAAATAGTACAATGGGACTATGATCTCCATCGCCCATGCTCAAGAAACCAGTTTGAATGCCGTCGGCAGTGCGGCTGGTTTTAGTTCCACCGATTTGATGACCATTATCGGCACGGTCATCAATGTTTTTCTTGGCCTGCTTGGAGTCATTTTTTTGATTTTGACCATTTACGCCGGCTACCTGTGGATGACTTCGCAAGGCAACGAGGAGACCGTTACCAAAGCCAAGGACATTTTGAAATCCGCGGTGATTGGGTTGTTCATTTGTTTGGCCGCTTACGCCATCACTGCCTTCATCATCAACGCTCTACTGGCGGCCACTAGTGGTGATGGAACTAGCACCGAAACTGACACCGGCATCGAAGCGTTTTCTGACTCTTTGGGCTCGGGCGGAATTACTGATCACTACCCAGGGCGCAACGCCAGTGACATTCCTCGTAATACCAGAATTTTGGTGACTTTCAAAAACGCCATTTACATTCCGTCGTTCATTGACGGCTATGATGTCGGCTCCGACGCCTCTGACGTGGCTGATGATACCGCGCCTGATCCGGCCTATCTCAACACCGGTAGTTTTGATCTGACCTGCGTCGATCAAGACGGTGTCTCGACGACGTATGGTTCGTCGGACATCACCGTAGCTTTCACCGAAGATTGGAAATCATTCGTGTTTGATCCGCCGGTTTTGGGTTCGGCCGTGGCGACGACGGACTGCACTGTTACTCTTGACAGCGGTATTTTGACCGCGGCCGGGGGAGAGGCGATTACCGAAAATTATGAGTGGTCATTTGAAGTCTCCACCGAGCTCGATACCACGCCGCCAACAATCGAAAGCATCGTGCCAGACAACGGCGACTCCGGTTACGGCCGCAACATCACCGAGCAGATCACTTTTAGCGAAGGCGTTGATCCCACTACTTCCACAGGCACCTACGTTGAAGACACGGGAGGCTTTACCAAAATTCAAACGCTTACAGATGCAAATGACGAGGATGGCAACTATGAACCTGTCGCTGGCACTTACGAAACGTCAAGCGGCTACACCATTGTTGAATTTACCCCGACCGATGCTTGCGGCACTAATTCCTGTGGCGAGACGATTTACTGTTTACCTGGTCCTGATAGCGCCGAGGCAGACGCTGGCACCGAAGAAGAAGTGCGCATCACCATTTTGTCCTCCACCCTTGGCGATGCTCCGCCAGAAGCCGACACTCCGTATGATGGTGTGGTTGATTTGGCTGGCAACTCTCTGGATGGTAATGCCGACGGCACGGCAGGAGATGATTACGAAAATCATGAGTACACCATTACCGATGAAGTGGTTTTGGTGCCGCCAGGAGTCACTTCGGTCAGTCCGTCCGTGCTTGGCGAAGAAGTGGCCCTTGATGAAGACGTGGTCATTGTCTGGGACACCTTGATGCGCGCCTCGAGCATGACCAACGAGTTTGTCTCGCTTTTGTCCAACCCGGATCACGATATGTGGTATCGTTCTTCCGTGGTCTCGCTTGATGAGGATGGCGCGGCCGTGTCAGTCAGCGGACTTAGTGCTGATCACTCGCAGTTAACCATCCCCCACGGCACCTTCTTGGAATCAAGCGTGGATGACATTTCCACCGCCGAGGTCGAGACCACGGTCACTTATCTCTACGCGCCGATTTTGCCTGACGACATTGAGAGCTTGTACCAAAACTGTTTCTATCCGGCCAGCGGTCCAGGAGAGACATCCGGCTCCACCTGTTCCGGCTCAGCCAACGAACCAAACTGTTGCAACGGTACGACCTCGATCGACGGCTTTGATCAAACCAACTTCAACTGCCAGTTATGAAGCGGCTACTTTTATTTTTGATTATCGGTTTTTTCACCGCCATGCCTGCCTTGGCGGCTTTGGATACTGGTATCGAAGAAGGTGGAGTTTTTCAAACGGCGCTCGGTCTTGGCACTGGCGACATCAAGATCATCATCGCCAACATCATCAAGATTGTTCTTGGACTTCTTGGCGTCATCGCCGTGTCTTTGGTTGTCTACGGCGGATTTTTGTGGATGACTTCGGCCGGCAATGAAGAGCGGACCCACAAAGCCAGGCAAGTGCTAATCAATGCCGGAATTGGTTTGATAATCGTTTTGTTTTCGTACATTATAGTCGCTTTTGTGCTCGGCAAATTGCTGGGGGCCACGCAAGGTGGCACTGATTTGTCTGACGGCAGTTCCTCCAGTTCGGGAGTGCCGACGAGCACTTCAAGTGTCTTTGTGGTGGAATCCGTTTCTCCGCAAGGCGCGCAAACGATTAAAAATTTAACTGTGCGTTTGACCTTTAATCGCGACGTCGACGACACCACGGCTGAAGACAACATCACCATCGCCCCAACAGCCGGCGGCGACGCGGTGGCCGGAGTCTACACTGTCAGCGGCGATCGGGTCAGTTTCCGTCCAAGCGCTTTGTGTTACGGCTATGACGACGAATACTGTTTCGACAGCGATACCGGCTACACCGTTTCCCTTGGTTCTGGATTGAAGAGTTCTGACGGTTTGACGATTTCTTGTGGCGGCTT
>JBBTSK010000168.1:0-1236 GCA_038078795.1 Patescibacteria group bacterium | reverse complement strand
TCGCGGCTTTGACAACTTCTTCCGACGCGCCTTCTATTTCCACAAACGGCGGCAAAAACGGCCATTCGTCAATGGTGATTTCCACGCCATCGAGTGTCCACAATTCGCGGCGCGTTTCTTGATAAGCTTTGGGAATACAGCCGACCATTGTTAGCAAGGAAACGGCGCCGTCAAAATCATCTACCACAATCTGCGCCTCTTTTTGATCGGTAATTTTATCACCGTCGACAATCTTGACGCTCATCGTTACTTTGTCGCCTTCGTCGCGCACTCGGGCCCATCCGCCTTTGACTTCGTTGCCTTTGGGAAAATTAAACACCACTCGCTTTTGTAAAAAGTTCGGCTTCACAAGCGCGGCTCCAACCGTTTTAAGTCTGCCTCGCACCCATTCGACATCAACCTCGGTAAACGTAGCTTCGTACTCAATTTTCATATATAATCGATCTACTATGAAATTTCGCGTCCCCTTATTGGCCATTTTGGCTGTGGTCGTTGTCCACGTCATTTTGATGGTCGCCAACGTCTACGCAATGTTACCAGACATCGACAATCTGCTCCATTTTTCCGGCGGGTTTGTGATGGCCATGCTGGCGGTGGCCGTTCACCACGACATGACCGACAAGCACGATCTGAAAGGGCACCCGCTTTGGTATCATTTTCTTTTCGTGATCGGTTTTGTTATGTTGATTGGCGTGGCCTGGGAGTTTCACGAGTATGTTTTGGATAACACCGCCGTGGTTTGGTGGGGTTGGCCTAAAAATCAGCTCGATTTGGCCGACACTATGCTTGATTTCATTATGGACGCGTTCGGCGGCGCTGTGGCGTTTTTCATCTTCAAAAATCGTTTGTAGTTTGATATAATAGATGCTTATGCAACGACGCCTTCGCTCATCGATCGCCACCATGTCTGTTTTTGGCTTACTTTTGCCGTCGTTTGTTCCCCTTTTGGCTTTTGACCCAAACTACATCATCTCCGACGAAGAGATGACGGATTATGCTTCGCTAGATGTCGACGGTATTCAACGCTATCTCGATCGCGGCTATCTTGGCGACTACACGACCGAAGACCTTGACGGCGAAACCCGATCGGCGGCCGAAATCATTTGGAACGCGGCACAAAATTATCAGCTTAGCCCAAAATTTATTCTCGGCATGCTCCAGCGCGAGCAAAGTCTGGTTGACGACGATGACCCATCGCAGACTCAACTTGATTGGGCCATGGGCTACGCCGTCTGT
>JBBTSK010000167.1:0-1628 GCA_038078795.1 Patescibacteria group bacterium | reverse complement strand
CCCTCTTTGGGGAAAATGCCGGCGTAAACAATTGGTTTGACTTCGCGATAGCCTGGCAAGGCCGGGACATCTGATCCAGCCAATGAAACGGTGTCGCCAACGCGGCAAGCGGAAAGATCTTTGAAGCCGGTGACGATGTAGCCAATCTGTCCTGTTTCCAACTGCTCGGTCGGCGCGTAACCTGGACGAAGCGCACCCAGCTCCAAAATCTCCGATTCAGCGGCGGTGGCTTTCATGTGCATTTTGTCTCCTTTGCCAAACAGGCCGTCGACCACCCGAACGTAGGCTACCACCCCTTTGTACTCGTCATACCTAGCGTCGAAGATCACCGCCCGAGCCGGTTTACTTGCCGAGCCTTGCGGCGACGGCACGCGCTCGATAATGGCATCTAACAACCCCGACACGCCTTGGCCGGTCTTGCCGCTGACCAGTAAAATCTCTTCCGGCCGACAACCGATTAAATTAACGAGTTCGTTTGTACAACTTGGGATGTCGGCGGCGGGGAGATCAATCTTGTTCAGAACCGGAATGATGGTCAGATTATGCTCCAAAGCAAAATATAGATTACCGATAGTTTGAGCCTGCACTCCTTGCGTCGCGTCAACCAACAACACCGCTCCCTCCACTGAATCCAATGAACGTGAAACCTCATAGTTGAAGTCAACATGGCCGGGAGTGTCGATGAGGTTCAAAATATAAGTGTCGCTTTTTTTCCAGTTCATCCGCGCCGGAGCCAGTTTGATCGTAATCCCCTTTTCACGCTCGAGTTCCATTGAATCAAGAATCTGATCCTGCATCTTACGCTTCTCAACAGTGCCGGTGATTTCAAGCAAACGATCGGCAAGAGTTGACTTGCCGTGATCAATATGGGCGATAATGCAAAAATTGCGAATGCGGTTTTGGGGAATCATACGGTCGGCACTATACCCTACCGAGCGCGTCTTGACGAGATCGCTCTTTTGACGTATGATCTGTCTCCGCACTAGAGAACCCCATGCCCACCTTCCAAACATCGGTAATCATCGGGCTAGTAGCAAACGGCAACATCCCATCGCCGGGATTTCAGGAGCCGCCGCTGTTCGAGCGAGACAACATTCCGGTCCCCCACCGACTCCGCAATGCGGCGGCCAGGCTTGCCAGTCTGTCGCTCGTTCGCCTGCCGCTCCCCTTCGATGGCCTGACCTTTTCCGACCACGCCTGGGAGATCATCCGGCTTATCGAGGCGGGCGTTCAGAGGTCGAACGTCATCAAGACATACGACTGCCTCATCCCCGGTCTGTCACGGACCGCCAGGGACGACCCCTCCACGCCGGACGGCCGCGCGCTCCGTCGGTTCCGCGGCATGGTGATGGCGCATGGCTTTGTCTTCCAGAAGAAATGGAACGACGAGATCATCGTCCCACGCCCCCCTCCGCCTCAAGTCCACGACTTGTAGCGCCTCGCTACCAAGCTCGCACGCGCCCCGACCACTCGCATGGCCGGGGTGAACTTTATTCAATCACCGCGCCGCCGAGGACGACGTCGCTGTCGTACAAAACAATGAACTGCCCGGGCGTGACGGCTCGCTGAAGTTTGTCGAAGGTGACGTGAAGACGACGATCCTCGAGCAGATCGACAGCGCACTTTTC
>JBBTSK010000166.1:0-2092 GCA_038078795.1 Patescibacteria group bacterium | reverse complement strand
AGAATCCAATGATCGCGGATTTGAACTCCCGGCTGGAATCGCTGTCAGAGCGTCATTATGAAAATTCTCTTTGAAGACAACCACTTGATCGTGGTGCAAAAACCGCATCGCCAGCCGACCGAGGGCGACGACAGCGGCGACTTGTCTTTGCTCGACGAAGTCAAAGCGTTTATTAAACGTCGCGATGACAAGCCCGGCAACGTCTACGTCGGCATGGTTCATCGATTGGATCGTCCGGTCGGTGGTGTTGTCCTTTTCGCCAAAACAAGCAAAGCGGCTTCGCGATTGAGTCAGCAAATTCGTGATCGTTCGGTGGAAAAAGTTTACTGGGCGGTGGTGGAAGGCGAGCCGAGCAAACCGTCCGGCACCGTGGTGCAGTGGTTGACCAAAGACCGCGATGAAAACTTGGTTACTGCTCATCCGACGGAAGTCGCTAATTCGCAGAAAGCCGAGACAGCTTATCAGGTGCTGAAAATGGGGGAGTACACTTTGGTCGAAGTTCGTCCTAAAACCGGTCGTCCGCATCAAATTCGTTTGGCTATGGCCTCATTGCATTGTCCGATTGTTGGCGACAGCAAGTATGGATCAACCACGCCGTTGGAAGGCTCGATTGCCCTGTTCGCCCGCTCCTTTACCTTTGATCACCCCACCACCAAAGAGCGCATGACCATCACCGCCGAACCTGAACTGCGCATCTTCAAGCTATGAAATCTTGTCCTGAGTGTTCTCCAACCCACCAACTCGACCATCGCAAAGAATGGGTGATGAATTTTGTTGACGACATCAGCAATGAATTTTCACGCGCCTTGTCGTTTCCTAAATTGGAATCGTTGGTTCAGCGCGTCGCCATTGGCAACATGATCCGGGTTTGTCGTTTGACCGGGATGATGAAATCCGTGGCCATCACGGCCGACTCGCCGATCCATCAGCGCACCAAAGTTATTGCCGAGGAAGCTATGAAGCGTGGCTGGAACGTGACCATGCTGTCGTTCATGAAATTTCCGTCGAACTTGTTTGAGTTGACTGAAAATGGCCGACGCCATGTGTTTGAAGGTTTGCCCGGCCTTGATCCAACCAAAACGGCCACCAAGATTGACGACAAAGATTGGGCTAAAGCTTTGCTTAAATCGATCGGCGCGCCGGTGCCGGAAGGGGAGTGTTTCTCGCGATTGAAATCTGCCTTGGCCCATGGCAAGTCGATCGGCTATCCGCTGGTGGTCAAACCGCGCACAGGTTCGCTCTCGGCTCACACCACGGTCAATATCAAAACGGACGAGGAGCTGGAGCGGGCGATCGTCTGCGCCCAGCACGTCGGCCCGTCGTTCATGGTCGAGCAATATATTGTCGGTAACTTGTACCGCGCCACCACGGCTGGACCAACCGTGGCCGCCGTTGGTCGACGCGATCCGCCAACGATCATCGGCGATGGCGTCAAAACCGTGGCCGAGCTAGTCGAAGACTGCGAAGCGGCCCAGAAAGAATTGTTGATCGCTCTTGGTTATAAGCCGGAAGAGGTGCCGGGTCTGCCAAAAAATCACATGAAGCGCGAGGCGACCGACGTTCTTGCGCCTGGAGAAAAACTGGCGGTCACCTGGAAAATCAATTTGTCTTACGGCGCCTCCGTGACCGACGTTACTGACGACGTTCATCCAGATAACATCAAACTCTTTGAAGAAGTGGCCAAAGCGGCCAAACTCTCGTCTATCGGTATCGACTTTTTGGCTCCCGACGTGGCCGTTTCTTGGAAAGATCAGCCTTGCGGCATTATCGAACTCAACTCCTTGCCTTCCATTGACCTCCATCACCCCCCAATAGTCAAAGGCCAATTTAGAAACGTTGCCGCGGCCTTGCTTGACCATGTTTATGGGAGTACAATAAATTCGTCCAGGACATAATCTTTACGACTATGAACGGACATCTCCGCATGGGCCATTAGGCTCATCCCAAAACGTCTCCGAACTCGGAGGCGTTTTGGTTTTTCGACGTATAAAAAAAAATGCGTACATCACCATAAACCCAAGCGGGACCAGTGAAATGAGCAGACCGAGTTGGTCGGCGGTGCACACGATCTGGCCGGTGCGGAAGCAGGCGC
>JBBTSK010000165.1:0-5319 GCA_038078795.1 Patescibacteria group bacterium | reverse complement strand
CGGAGCCACGACCGGTGTTTCCTCAATCACCTCCTCGGACGGTGTCTCTTCAACCTCAACTTCCTCAACAACTTCCACAACTTCTTCACTCGGAGCCACGACCGGTGTTTCCTCAATCACCTCCTCGGACGGTGTCTCTTCAACCTCAACTTCCTCAACAACTTCCACAACTTCTTCACTCGGAGCCACGACCGGTGTTTCCTCAATCACCTCCTCGGACGGTGTCTCTTCAACCGTGGTGTCAATAATTGGCGTGTCGATCTCCAACGTCTCCTCTGGTTCATAGCCATTGCGATAAGCGATCACCAACCAATCAAAACTAACACCGCTTGTCGAGTCGCCGAGTTCTTCGACAGTAAATCCATTATTATCTTTTTCGCTGACGTAGAGATAACCCGTTGGGCCATTGGCGGTGACGAGTACGCGAATCGGTGCCACCGTAGAAATGGCCCCGCCGAAATCTGGATTAACGTCTGCGAAGCGAATTTTTGCCTGGCCGCCGGAGAGCTCGCTGGTCCCGGACAAGGTCAAACTGACTTCCGAAGACATGGTCGAGTAGAACGTGACGCGGTCGCCTTGGGTGGTGGCGATTTGGGTTTGATAAGTCGTTTGATTGGAGAAGACGCCATCTTCGTTAATGCTCCAACGCCCACCAAGTCCTTCGATGGTGGCCACAGAAATGATCGAATTGCCGTTCATGTAAATATTACCGTTCATATTGAGGCTGGACATCGAGGAATCCGAAGCCAAGGTCGCGGTGTTCTCCGCGGCTGAAACGTCAGAAGCCACTCCGGCCCCAAAACGCACGAAGACTTGAATGGTTCCTTGCCCGCTTTCAAAGTTTCCAAGGGCGGCGGCGATTACCATGTCCCCGGGGTTGGCTTTCATGGCATAGCCGGCCGTGGACGAGGCCGTCAGCGGGTCACCGGGAGCGATGGCCCCGTTTTCATCGTTGACGTGGAGAGGAACACGACCACTCAAAGCGACAGGGACAGGATGTGAACCTTGGCGCTTCAAGTCACTGCCGATAACTTGAATTGGTGATGTTGAAATGATGCCGAAGGTACGGTTGAGAGAGGCGGACGTGGCTTTAGTAATTATCGGCAGAGTTTTCTGAATGGTGCCGATGATTTGTCCGGTGTAGGGATTGCTTTGGGAAGCGGTGAAGGTCACTGTGTCGTCGGTTAAAGCTACCACATCGCCCGGAGTTGGGGTGCCGTCGGAGTCATACCACTCGGCATAGTCGTCAGGCGCGGCCGAGCAAGCCACGATGTCGCGGGTGGCGTCGGTAGCAACGTCAATGTCTGACCCGGAATGGCACAGGCCGTTGGTTGTAACGGTGTTATCAAGGCCAATTCCCACGACTCCCGAAACTGCCACGGTCATTTGTCCGGAGTTGACAGTGATGGCGCTGTCCCAGCCGTCGCCGATGGTGATGGCATTTTCCGTCCCAGCTCCAGGACTGGTTAACGTGCCGATCGCGACACCGATCAAAGTGCCGGCGGCTGGTCCCGAGGCGGTGGGGGCAATGATGTTAAGAGCGGTGGAAGTGCCTCCTGTGGTGATAGCCACGGATGGAGGGAAAACCACCCGTAAGCCTTCTGCCGAGGCCGTGCCAGTGGTTTGGGTGATCGGTGGAACAGTGGCGATGAGGCCGCGCCAACGCACGGTGCCGGCGGCCGTGCTCTGCGTCAAGCCAGAACCGCTGGAAACATCAACGCCGCTTATGAGTTCTGAACCTGAACCGCTGAAAGTGCCGCCCAGGGTTATGAGTCTGATGTTGGTTGAGGTTGCGCCGTTGAATCCGGTGACATTCGTGGCTAGGTCAAGTGTCAGACCGGTGAGGTTGCCGGCTTGAGTAACGGGGCTACTGGAGGCGATATTCATGATGATTCCGTTGGTGTTCAGAGAATCTACAGACAGCAACATGCTAGAAGTGACGTTAGTGCCGGTGATGGTCAAGGCGTCAGCGTTATTGCTGGGAGTAATGGTAGTTGTGCCTGTGCCCGAGACAAGGAATCCAGTCGCTGAAATTTGTTGGTCCCAACCAGAGCCGATTGAGATGGCGGTTTCTGATCCTGCTCCGGCGCTCGTAAGGTTACCGATGCTTATTCCAGTCAAACTGCCAGCGGCAGGGCCGGATATGCTTGGAGGGACGATGCGCACTCCGCTTGAATACCCTCCAGTGACGATCGCGCCAGAGGCTGGAAAATCTATCAGCAGACCATCAGCCGTGACCGAGCCCGTGGTTTGAGTAATAGCCGGGACGGTGGCGCTGTAGCCGCGCCAACTCAAAGTGCCGGCGGCAGTGGTTTGCGTTAAGGCAGATCCGCTGGCCGCGAAACTCGTGTAGACTTCCGTGCCCGTTCCAGTACGAGTACCACCGACTGTGGTTGATCTCACGCCGGTAATATCAGCGCCGTCGGCTCCAACAACGTTGGTAGACAAGTCCATGTCTAGGCCGATGAGAGCTCCTGTTTGTGTGGTGGAACTGCCAAAAACGCTAGCGATCAGTGTGCCGCTGGTGATGTTAGTGCCGGTGATGGTTAAATTACCAGCTAAGGTGGTGTCGCCTTCAGCATCGACGCGGAAGACAGACGTGCCGTTGTTAGCCGCTCCAAAAATTGTTTCGTTAGCCGCCGGAGCCGCCGGATTGATATACAGCGCGCCTTGAGACACGTCGCTGCCTTGAGGATCGCCGGTGATAATCAAATTGCCGTTGCTTCCGGTGACTGGCACAAAAGACGACGTGCCGCCGCTTGACGAAGAATCAAATCCGTCGAGCAGACTGCTGTTGATGGCGAATCCTTGGGAGGTGATGCGTTTGAGCGGGGTCAGCGCTTCGCTGTTGATGGTCACGGCTAGGTACAGCGTGTCGTTGTAGGCAAAAACAGATTCATTGATGGCGGCGTATCCATCGGCGGTGTCGCCAAGATTTTCTGAGAACAATCCGTCCGTCAGGGTGATAGTAGCGGCAGTGGCCGTGGCACAGCTGGCTGAAGAGTTGGACCACAAACAAGTGTCGGAGCCAGTGTCGGGTCCATCGTAAATACGGAAAATAATGCTGGCGGTGGCGTCGGCGATAGGCGCGCCGGCGTCATCTAAAATACGGCCTTGATAACTAAAGAAAGTCGGCGGCGCCACGGCCAGAGCCGGGGAAATCAAATGGCTAAAACCCAAGCTGAACACCACGGAGAGAATAACGCCAAAACCAGCCAGCCGCGCTCGCTGTGTTTTGGTAATTCTGGTGGTGTTTGATTTAGACATAATTATGTCTGATTCGGAGGCGGCGGAGTTTTGTTTAACTTGACGTCAATCGCCACCTCGCCGGTTTTTTGTTGGCTCATGTCAATGGGACGAACTTCCATTTTTTCAAATCCGGTTTTTTCGTAGGTGGTGAAATACTGGGAAGGGCCGACTAAGAAATTGTAACGACCCTTGTTGTCGGTAATGGCGGTTTCCAATAACTTATTGTACTTCGGCTCAAAGATCCGCACCACCGCGTTGCTCAAAGTTTGACCATCGGCCGCGGCGTAGACAATGCCCCAGCTTTTGGGTTTGCGCGGCCGCGTCAGGCGCACCGAGAGAGCGTAGATCAATATTTGCGCTAGCAGACCAACGACAGTGATCGCGGACGGACGGATGATGAGAATGCCTAGAGCCAAAAGGCATCCGACGATGGCCGTCGCTTTTTGCAAGCGGCGAAGGACGCGTTTGACAACTAAGGCTTTTGGTTCTGACGCTAAGACGTCGCCCGAAGGATCAAGCGGAATGTTGGCGGCCACGTTGGCGTCGTCTTCGCTAACCCGCACGATCTCTCCGTGGTAGACATCAAGGTATTGGCCGTCTTCTTTCGCATCTTGCAGGATTTCTGAAGGGAATAGATGGCCTGGTTTGATGGCTACCAGCCGATATTCCCCGGGCGCGGCGAGAAAAAAGTAGCGGCCTTGTTTGTCGGTGACCCTGGTGGCCACAAGGGCTCCGCTGTCCAGGCGATACATCCGCACGATCGCCAGATCAATCGGCAGTTTGCTTCCAGCGTTGTAAACCACCCCCCAAGCTTTGCGCTTACGGCGATTGAGAAAAAGAATCGGCGAAGTGAAAATGTATTGGAGCAAGGGCCACAAGTTAAAGGCGCTGGCTAGCAAGCCCACGGTGCCGATGCCAAGAGCGATAGTCACGGGAATGGCTAGGTCTGCGGCCACTTGAGTTTCTGGGATAGCTCGAAGAGCTTGGAGCAGATTTACGACCGTTGTCCCGACGCTTTCGGCTACGTCCGCGATTTTTTGGAGCGGCGTCAAGTCTGAACTCAAAATCGCGGTGATCGTTTCCGGAGCGCGCCCGAGACGCACCAGAGCGGTGGCGATGTTGTTCTCGACTTTGAAGGCGTCGCTCTCGGCGTCCTCGTAGCCGGTTTTGGAAATCTCCACTCGATAGAGGCCGTTGGCTACGTACCAAGCAAAGGTTCCGTCATCGTCGCTGGTTGTTACGTCAACGACTTCCCAACTGTCATTTTGGCTGACCATTAAAGTGACGACAGCGCCGGCCACTCGACTGACCACTCCGTCGATCAACTCGTAAACGTAGCCGGAGCTGACCGCGTCGAAGGTGTAGGTGATGTCTTGAGTGGTGCCGTCGGTGTAGACCAAGTGGATCGTGGCTTGGTATTCACCGCTTGATGGCGCGACAATGGTGGTGCGATATCCTTCGACCCCATAAATCGTCGTTTCATCCCCGATGATGTAAGTTTGGCCGTCGACGATGACGTAGATGTCTGCCACTGTTTTATCAACGACGCTTTCGCTGGGAATGACAATGGTCAATGATTCCCCGGCGATGACGTCGACGGTGCCATCATCAACGGTTAACTCCATCGTGCCGTCGTCGCCATAGAAGCTGATTTCGTCGCTTGATGTCCCTTCCACGCCGCTTACTTCCGGGCCAGTTGGAACGCCTTCGGGCAACGCTTCACCACTAGCCGCGCTTTCGCCGGACTCGCCACCGCCTTCAGTTGCTTCTTTTTCGGAAATTTCGTCGCCTGACGTCTCTTCGCCCGATGGTGTGTCACCCGACGTTTCTTCGCCTGATGTTTCCGAGTCAGGTGTTTCTTCAGTTGAAGTTTCGTCGGATGGAGTTGCTTCTTCTGGCGTTGTCTCGCTTGTGGTTTCTTCACTGGCCGTTTCACTGTCTCCCGACGGCTGACTAGCGCTCTGGGTGCAAGTTGTGAGCGCGCCCGAGGAGAAGTTGTCGCCATTGTCAAAGGTGAAGGCGGTACAGCGGTAGGCACCGGACTTAATGCCAAAAAAGGCTTCGCCGAGG
>JBBTSK010000164.1:0-1874 GCA_038078795.1 Patescibacteria group bacterium | reverse complement strand
CGGCGCTGGCGCTTTACGTTTGGTTGTTTTTTTGACAGGCTTTGCCTCCATATAAGGTTAGTATAACACAAGTTTAAAAACTAAACACTAAAAACTAAAAATTTAAACTGGTTTAAACATTTAAATTTTAGTCTTTGTTAACCAATACGAACATTCTCTTTACCCACGATCCCACGCACCGCCTCAATGGCATCGGGCCGCATACTAAATTCGGTCTCAATCCGCCGTGTTGATCCGGCCGACTCCACCAACAAACAAACGCGGCCAGTGCCGGGGTGCGATGCAAAAACTTCTCGCAGATCAGTAATCATGTCCTGGCTCGGTTTGCCGCGGAGTGAAATTTCAATCATCGGCATGGCATTTTTCGGCTTGGACTCCGGCATCTGCAACTTCTCCGCCACCGACTCCGGGATCCACAACCCACCACGAACCATCTGCGCCAACTCGCTGGCATTCCTCTCGTCAACCGCGATGAAGCTCGAGGCAATCAATTTGGTAACTCCATCTTTAGTCGAAACCTTCGCCGAGACTAACAGCACTGCTCCTTCGACCAACAACGCCTGGTACTCAGTAAAGGTCCGTGGGAAAACGATCAGCTCAAGCGATCCACTGACGTCGCCAACCCCCAAAAAAGCCATGCGCTCTTGCTTTTTGGTGAGGATCACTTTGACCGTGTCTATTCCCACGCAAACGTAAACAAACGCGCCTTCTGGCGACAACAGCGCTTGCGAACAGCGGGCGATGCTCTCCCCCGCCTGTCGTAAAATATCTTCCGTAGGATGGGCGCTGACGTACAGCCCCAACAATTCTTTTTCCCAAGCCAACTTCACAAACCCACTGGCTGGCGGCGTTGGTTTCAGCTTCAACTTTTCCCCTACCAAATCCGGCGTCAAATCAAAGAGCGACCCTTGGTTTTGCTCACGTTGTTGCTGGGCGTTCTTATTGAACAACAAAATTTGATCTAAGTTTTCCAGTAACTCGCGGCGTTCGCCAAAGCGATCCAGCGCCCCGGCTTTAATCAATGCCTCAATGGCTTTGCGGTTAAAAGCTCGATGATGAATCCGTTTGGCAAAGTCAGCTAAGTCCTCAAAGGCTCCGCCCGTCTGCCGTTCAGTGATCATCGTCTCAATCACGTCAACGCCAAGATTTTTAATTGCCAACAAACCAAAACGAATGTGCGCATCATCGATGTAGGTAAAATTCAAACGCGATTCGTTAATGTCCGGCGGTAAAACCTTGATACCCAAGCGGGCGCACTCGGCCACGGCTTCGGCGATCTTAGCCAAGTCCGCCGATTCAGCGGTCATCAGAGCGGTCATGTAAATCGCCGGATAGTTAGCCTTCATGTAAGCGGTCTGATAAGCCACCATGCCGTAAGAAGCGGCGTGGGCTTTGTTAAACCCATAAGCCGCGAACGGCTCAATCAGCTTCCACAGTTGATTGGCAAGTGACTTGCTCAATTTGCCTTTTTTGACAAACCCATCCAGCAATTTTTCTTTCTGCGCCGCCATTTCTTCGGGAATTTTTTTACCCATCGCTTTGCGCAATTTGTCAGCCTCAAGCCAGGAATAGCCAGCCAGTTTGATGGCGATCAACATGACGTCGTCCTGATAGGTGATGATGCCGTAGGAAGCATCCAAAATCTCCTCCATCCGCGGATCAAGATAGCGGATCAACTCCGCGTTGTGTTTGCGCTTAATATATTCTGGGATCGACTCCATGGGTCCAGGACGATACAGAGCCACCATCGCCATAATGTCTTCCACCCGCTCTGGTTTGAGTTCCATCAGATAATGAGTCATCCCTGACCCCCCTAGTTGAAAAACGCCCATGGTCTGGCCTTTGGCTAACAACTCAAAAGTCTTAGGATCATC
>JBBTSK010000163.1:0-1492 GCA_038078795.1 Patescibacteria group bacterium | reverse complement strand
TGGCGACTTGTATTTTGAAATTGCGGCAGTCATCACCGGCTTTATTTTGCTCGGCCGCTACTTTGAGGCCCGCAGTAAAGGCAAGGCCTCGGAGGCGATAGCTAAACTGCTCGAGCTCGGAGCCAAGACGGCCCATCGACTAAATCAAGACGGCTCGTGGGAGGAAGTCCAAGTTGATGTCCTGAAGATCGGCGACAAGGTGCTTGTCAAGCCCGGAGAAAAAATTCCGCTTGACGCCACGGTGTTGGATGGACGCTCATCGGTTGACGAGTCGATGTTGACCGGAGAAAGCTTGCCGATTAGTAAAAATGTTGGCGACACCGTTTTTGGAGCCACAGTCAATCAACAAGGGGTGTTAACGATTGCCATCGAGAAGCTCGCGGCTGATACCGTTCTGGCTCAAATTGTGCGGCTGGTGGAAGAAGCGCAAGAAAAGAAAGCGCCGGTTCAGAAGTTGGCCGATCGCATCTCCGGGATTTTTGTGCCGATCGTCATTTTGCTCGCGCTGGTGACTTTTGTTATTTGGATGTTGGTGACCGGCAGTTTGACTGCCTCACTTATTCCCGCGGTGGCGGTGTTGGTTATCGCTTGTCCTTGCGCTTTGGGGCTGGCAACCCCGACGGCGATTCTGGTTGGCACCGGACGCGGGGCTCGGCACGGGATTCTGATCAAGAACGGCGAGGCTCTGGAGCGTGGACGCAAACTTGACATGGGCGTTTTCGACAAGACGGGGACGCTGACGGAGGGGAAGCCGAGTGTGACGGATTATGTTGAGGTAGGGGCCGGGTCTCCCGGCCCGAGCCAAGGCGGGGAAACCACGCACTTAAGCCTCGCCGCGTCTCTTGAATCCCTGTCCGAGCATCCGCTCTCCAAAGCTTTCATTCGTTATGCTGATGAGCAAAAGGTTATCCGTCGCCCGGTGACGGATTTTGTCGTTCACCCGGGCCTCGGGGTCGAAGGAAAAGTTGACGGACACTTAGTGTCTGTCGGAAATATGATGATGATGCAGAAAGGCAATGTTAAAATGGAAATCGCCACCGCTGACTTGGCTCGACTGCAAGATAATGGCAAGACCGCCGTTATTCTTGCCATTGATGGTGTTGCCAAAGTCGTTTTCGGGATTGCCGACACGGTCAAAGCCACGGCTAAGCGGGCGGTACAAGATTTGCAACGAGTCGGACTCGAAGTGGTGATGCTTACCGGTGATCACGCGCGCACGGCTAGGGTCATCGCCGCCGAGCTTGGGATCGAAAAAATCGAAGCTGAAATTTTGCCAGATCAAAAATTAGCCAAAGTCAAACAGTGGCAAGCTCAAGGGAAGAAGGTGGCTTTTGTCGGCGACGGGATCAATGACGCTCCGGCTCTTTCTCAAGCTGACCTGGGGATCGCAGTGGGGTCGGGCACAGATGTGGCCATCGAGGCCGGACAGATCGTGCTCATCGGCGGGGGACCGGAAAAAGTCCCCGAGGCCATTGCTCTTTCTAAACAAACT
>JBBTSK010000162.1:0-1376 GCA_038078795.1 Patescibacteria group bacterium | reverse complement strand
GCTTGTTAAACTCTCTAAATTTTAGCCCCGCCAACCCCACTTCAAATAAATACATCAAAAAAAGATCCGCACTACGCGGATCTTTTTTGGTGGACCGTATCGGGATCGAACCGATGACCTCCGCCATGCCATGGCGGCGCTCTACCAGCTGAGCTAACGGCCCGTGAGGATATTCGTGGCTGAACGAAGATCATTAAACACGGATGCTGATAAATAGTCAATACGGCAAACACATTTATATGTGGAACAAAAACACCCCGGCATATTGCCGAGGCGTTTTTGTTTTCTGTTGGGTCGGGATCCTCTGCCTTTGTTAGTTATCCGAGAGCACCGTTCCATCGTCAACTTCAATCGGTTCTGGCAAGCCGCTTGATTTCACGCCAGCTTTCAGACGATCCAACTTGGCTTTGACCAATTCATTTTCCGGGTTCAATTCCAAAACTTTTTGCACCTGCTCTACGGCTTTAGCCATCTCCCCTTTTTGTTCATAGATAGCGGCTAAAAACCAGCGAGCGTTGGAATAACTTGGCGTCAACTGCACAGCGCGTTCCAACTCTGGCTGGGCCAAACCGTAATTGCCTTGGCGCAAGTACAAAAGACCAAGTTGGAAAGCGACTCCCACGTCCAGCGGGTTGTACTTTTTGACTGTCTCCATTTTGACGACGGCGTCGGCGAGTCGTCCTTGGCGTTCATAGATCACTGCCAAGTAGTAGTGGGCCGGAGCGTAGTCAGTCTTAAGCGCGATGGCGGCCACTAATGCTTCCTCGGCTTTTAACAAGTAGTCAGCCACGGCTTTAGTAGCGGCGTCAGCCACCGTTTTATCTTTGTCAGTTGTTCGCGCTCGAGCGTTTTCGGCAAACACCAAGTAGGCTTGAGCCAGTTCATTGAAGTGGGCTGGGCTGGCCGGTTCAAGTTCGATCGCTTTTTGGGTTGCTTCAATGGAGAGGACGTCAGCTCCTTCGACCACCGGAGACATTTCGCGGTAAACCGCCCCTAGCATCTCCCAGTTGGCGACGTTTCCGGGAGAAATGGTGGTGGCCGCTTTAGCCGCGGTCATGCTGGCCACGATCAGCTGTTGAATTTGTTGAGCTTTTTCTGGAGGGATTTCCGTTCCAGCCGGACTTAGCTCGGTTTTGACCTTGACCAAAAGAGCCTTAGCCAAGGCGCGTTCATAAGTGTCGCTCAAGCGGTTGTAGTTAGTAGCCTGGCTGACTTTGGCGATGATTTCGTCGAGACTGCCGCCAGCTCTGTCTAAGGAGACAGCCTTAGCAAAGGCGATCTCCGCGGCGTAACGTTGACCGGTAATAAACAGTCCGGTCACAATGCCAACCGCCACCAGAACGAAAAGGAAGGAGAAAGTCAGACCCATTCGCGGC
>JBBTSK010000161.1:0-4041 GCA_038078795.1 Patescibacteria group bacterium | reverse complement strand
GCTCATCTTTCCACGCCGACGCTTCTTTTGGCAACTCCCCTTCTTCCAGCACGGCGGCCTGTATTTTCTTTAACAAATCTCCTAGTTCCCTCCCCGGCTTCATCCCGGTCAATTGCATCATCCCATGCCCGTCGAGCTTAGCCTCGACCAACACCTTGTGCAGACTACGCTTCCGTTCCAGAGCCCGAGCCGCTTCTTTTTGCGCCAGTTTCCACGGAGCATACTCGCGTTCAGCGATCAAAAAATTGACCAAGTGATTTGCATCGGTCGTAATTTTTTCTCCGACAACCTCGCGCGAACCAAACACTTGATCCAACAAAATCGCCGCTTGCAACATATTCATGAAGTCATCACTGTCTTGGCCTTGCTTAGCCCCAAGTTTGGCGATCAACTCAACGTCTTTCTTATGCGCCGACGTTCTGAATCGATGCAAAGGCTCCAAATGAAAAGCGACCAAGGGCACAATCATCTCCACATCGCGATCTTCCAGCTTGTACTGCGCGGCTAGGCGATAGAGCAGATCACGAATTTCTGGACGATAAATTTCCTTGGCGTGGCCGTGGTAGTGAATGTGATCTTGGTCATCAACGAACACCTTAAACTGCTTGCCAACATCGTGGATCAAACAAAAAACTTCAAACGTGGCTGGATTTTCGGTCAGCATCTGTTCCATCTCCTGTATTTCATCTTCCATGCCTTTGAGCCGCGCAAACTCTTCGATTTCCAACAAGTGGATTTTGCCGTCCAAAATGGCAAACAAACTCATCAACATCAAACGCAAATGCGAGCGCACTGTTGGTCCTTCGGCGTGAAAACGATTGGACATGGGCGTTTCGTAGAGGCCATCCATCAGTGGCTCTTTCTCAAGGCCACGCAAAACAACATCCGCTCGATCACGCAAAACAACATCATGTTCGATGCGCCGCGCAACCTGCAACAAATGTAATGTCTCCCCCATAATGACAACACTATATCAAAAAAGAGGCCCGAAGGCCTCTTTCTGTTACCACCCCGCATCCAGGCGCGAAACTCGACAATCAGCGAGTTGCCCGCGAGAGAGCAAAGCTCCTCGCAAACAGCGAGTAATTTCGCAATTGGTTACGAGTCAATTGTGAAGTCTTCACGCCTGTGTGTGGGGTGGCGACGCGGAAAAATACTCCCGCGTCGCCGAGAGTGTCAGGGACTAGTTATCCCCCGTCTTCCCGATGAGGATCTGCACATGCTTGGCCAGTCCCAAAAGCAAAGCATCCTCCTGCGGCAGGCCGACCATTTTCGCGTACTTGCTACAAGCATAGTAGCCGTAGTAAAGCCGCGAATGTTCCCAACCTTCCGGAAAGGAAGCGGTCGGATCCGCTTCGCCGAGATACTCGGCGCACAGCTGAATCAGCCGCCGCAGTTTGAGCCGCCGGTCGCGACGCCGATCGCCGCCCCAACGACCGCCTTCGAGCGCCTGACGGACACCCGCCCGGAACTCCTCCACGCCTTCGAAGATGACACTCGGGAGGGCCACCTTGATGACGACCTCACGAGCCTCGCGGTATTCCGCGTCATCGCGCATTGGGGCAGTGGCGGCGTCGAGGAAATCCTCAAGCGCCTCCTCGAACCCGTAGAGCTCGTGCAACGGACGCTCCTCGATGAGCATCGGTTTGTAACGGTCAGGGTCGATCATGATGCGAACTCCGTGTCTGTGGTGAGTGGGTCAGGGACCACCAATGACAAACCAAAAACACCCCTTTGTCAAGGGCATGATGTCTTTTACTATGTTTTATGTTAAGCTTTGCCTGTGTGAAGCTCACAAAATTACAACGTCAACAGATAATTCGTTCTTTAAAAGCCAACAAAAACATTGTGGCTGTTTATCTATTTGGTTCACAAGCAAAAGGGGGAAAACCTGGCCGTCTTTCAGATGTTGATTTGGGAATTTTTCTATCACCTACTTACTCTCAAAAAAAACACACCAAGTTCCTGTTGGGTCTTTTTGATGAACTACACCAAATCCTGAAAATGCCCCATATCGATCTTGTAAATCTTAAAAACGCACCCACCCTTCTTCGCTACCGTATTTTATTTGAGGGCGAGCAACTCTTCGACAAAAAACCATCGCTCACACAGGAATTAATTTTCCGAGCCATGCAAGACTACGAAGACTTTCGCCCACACTTAGAAACACAAGAATATTTGATCCTCAAAAAAATCTCCTCCTATGTCACCGCTTAATCGACACTCCATTTCACAAAAACTCATTCGCCTTGATCGATTGATTGGTGAGCTAGAGCTAATTAGCAAAACACCTCAAAAAGTTTTCATGCTAGATCAGCGACTTCAAGCAGCAACCGAGCGATATTTTATTTTAGCAATCGAAATCATTACCGATATTGGTAACCACCTCTTGGTCCAAAAAGTTGGCAAGGCGGGTGATTCCTACGAAAAAATTATCGAAGAAATCGGTCGACAAAAGATTGTCCCCGCTGACTTAGCCGAACGCAACAAAACGATGGCGGGTTTCCGCAATATTCTGGTACATGTGTACGATGAAGTTGATCCAAAACTTGTATTTCGCTATGTAAAAGAATCACCAGCAGAATTCCGTGCTTTCGCTAAAGCATTCGCGAAGTTTTTGAAATAACTGCCAGTACATTTTCGATAGTCACTTTTCGTCCGTTGATTGCATAATTATACCCCCAGCAGGTATCTTGACCAAACGTAAACCCGCCGAACTTTTTGAACAGCTCGATGGCTTTGAGGGTTTCTTGGACGTAAATGAGTAAGCCGCCACGCGAAGTAATGATCATCGGCGTTGGTTTGCCAAATTGCTCGGCGGCCATCAGCGACACCACCGGGCGGATTTCCGCGCCGGGTTCGTCGGAGGTGACCACCAAATACTCCCCCGCTTGCCGACGATGCTCCCAAGCACGCGCCGAAGCCGCTTCGTTCAAATCCGTTTTCTCATCGCCCCGCGCTCGACGAGACAAGTCGCGCGTGTAACGAGAAACATCTTTGATTTCATCCTGACTGTATCCATCACGCTGTAAGGCCCAAAGAAAACCGCGATCCATCGATCCAACCCCGCGCACCATCCGCGGATCAAACCCCGCTGTTTTTATTTCTTCGTCCGTCACATCAAAAGCGACCAAAAACTGCTCAAGCGACGACGGCAACGGCTCTTTCGTTTCTGGATCAGTCATGCGGTCAACGTCGTCATAGCGATGATGATCAATGACCATGATGTTAAATCCAATTTTGCGCAATCGTGCTTCTTCCTCTGGTCCTGGCATCTCAACGACGACCACGTCGGACTTCCCCGTCATCTGCAAACGTTCGAGTAAATTGTCTTCGTACTCCAACCGCGCGCCGTGCGGCTGAGCGGAAATTAACAACTCCATGCCGAGCGCTTTGGCCAAATCAATAATCTGCACCGCCTCGGCGTCGTTTTCCGGGACGAGGAGAACGGTAGTTTTGCGGTCGATATGGTGGAGCATGTTAGATTTTTTGGATTTTGACACTAAACGACTCCCCTGCCCCCACTTCAACAACAACCTCGTTGGCGCGTGTTCCTTCGAGGAGTTCAGCCTTGTGTTCGTCGATTGCTAGATTAACCTGTTCATCCATCGTCGTCACAGTGAGCTTGACGCGATCGTCAACCGTCAGTCCCGCTTCTTTGCGCGCGGCGTTAGTTTGGCGGATCATTTCGCGGACTAGTCCTTCGCGGAGGAGTTCCGGCGTCAGCGTAGTGTCGAGCTCTACAGAGAGTTGATCTGCTTTTTGCCAATCAATCTTTTTGACGTTGACTTCATCGAGAATAATTTGGGTATACTCGTCGGGCAATGCATGCATTGCCCCTACGGCCATCGATGCCAACGCCTGGCGGACGTTAATCCCAGCGACGGCGCGACGCTCAAGAGCGGCGGAGACGATCAACCGCGCCGAAGCCATGTCTTTCAACACTTGCTCGTCAATCAAAGCTTCGTCAGCGATGGGCCAGTCAGCGAGGTGGACGCTCCCACTTTCGCCGAGATCCTGATACAACGCCTCGGTCAAGAA
>JBBTSK010000160.1:0-5221 GCA_038078795.1 Patescibacteria group bacterium | reverse complement strand
CTTCGCCGCCCGCCGTTACGACGTGAAAAAAATCGCTGCCTTCATGGCCACCGCCCAGGCCGCCCGGCTTTCGTAAGAATAAATATATATGTGTAGCAATTCTGTATCGCCGGGCACATAAAGCCGTAGGTAAAGGAGATGAGTAGAAGGGAAAGAGCGCGCACAGCGGTCTCCACGGGTGGAGTCAAGCGGGTACGCCTGAACTGCCTGATTGTCAACGGCGGGGTGAGTGGTATGATGCCTTCTATAAGTTAAGACTTTTTTATGTCACGAGAGTGATTGATCGAGCCACAGCTTGAGCATTACGCCCAAGGCAAAATCATTGAGCGTGATTATCTCGGGAAATCATCCAAGCACTTCAGGATGAGGGTGATGAAGAAAAACTACAGGTTAATTTTTCTTCGCTTCCAGAATCTATTCATCGCGCGATCGATCTTTTGGACGCCGCAGAAAACACCGCGTTCCGGCTCAAAAAAAACGTTGAGGAACTGACAAATTTGAGGATAGGGCTCGAGGAAGTTTACGAAGAGATTCGAGCCAAAGAAGAAAAAATAGTGACGCCATAAAGGACATCTGACATCTTTATTTCGACTCCACCGTCACTGTGGTCATCTTATCGCCCACGGCGATTTGATCGACGACTTCCATGCCGGAGAGGACTTTACCGAAGATGGTATATTTTTTTGGCAAAGGATAGTCGGCTAACATGATGAAAAACTGCGAGCCGTTGGTGTCTGGACCACGGTTGGCCATGGCCACCATTCCACGCGTGTAAGAATAGGAGTCGGTCAGCTCGTCTTCAAAGTCATAACCAGGTCCGCCAGTGCCGTTGCCGTTGGGATCGCCACCTTGAATGACAAATCCTTCTTCGCGGCGGTGAAACGTAAGTCCATTGTAATATCCCGAGACAATCAAACTGACAAAGTTCGACACAGCTCTTGGCGCGGTGTCGCCATAAAGCTCCATCACAATCTCACCTTTTTCCGTTTCGATCTTAACAATCTTATTCAAAATCTGATCGTCAGGCAGAATCCCGGGATACTCGCGTTTGGTCGGCGTTGCCTCCTCGTCAGTCGCGGCCGTTTCGTTGGTTGAAGTCACAGAAGGAGTTGTTGAAGATTCAGTGTTGGCCGGGGTCGTCTTGACGCATCCGGCTCCGATCAGCAGAAGTCCGAGCACTCCGATCCAGATCATCTTACGCATAGGTTATCTATTCTGTGCCACCTGAACTTGCGCTTCCAGGTCGGCAATTTCTTGAGATTGAGAATTGAGAGCTAAAACAGAAGTGAGAAGAACAGCGGCCAAAGAGAAGACCAGCACCAATAATAAACTGACCAGCTCCACACTGCCAATCGGCAGAGATGAACAACTGCGACAGATCCCAGAACTTTTTATGACCACCGGGGTCATCTTTTTGCCGGTGCGCATCGCCCGGCTAGCACTGGCCGCTCGGTGAGCTTCCATTCCCCGCTGAGTTTTTTTGACTGAAGCCATATCCCCCAAAATTAAAATGAATGTAGCAAGATTATACCACAAGGACACTCCGCACAATAAATTTCGAGCTGGTTTGGATGACTTACGAGCCGAAAACGGTGAAGAATGAGGAGGAATGTTCGATACATTTAGACGAGTTCTGAGCTGTTTGCAGGCCGTAAGGCGACAAATCCAGGCGAAAAGTTATTGTGCGGAGTGTCCAGATTTGTCCACAGGGTTGTCAGCCGTGACTGACACAGTTCTGTCCAGCCCCAACCGCTATATTTTACACATCTGTCAGACGGTGGTGACACGGTCTTCAATTGACTCATGGCCTAATTTAGGTTTGAATGGTTGATTAGAGGACAAAACATGAAAACCACCAATCTCATCGCCGTCGCCTTTGCCATTGGCTATTTCGGTAGCGAGTTTCTACCGACCATCGCCAACGTGGCGACGGTAGATACAGCCGCGGCCGGACGAATGATCGCCGCCTTCGGCTTGGCCCAGGTCGTGGGGCTACTGTTCTTTGGGTTTCTGGCTGACCGAGCCAAGCCGCTCCTACCCGTCAAAATCGCCGCTGGACTCTTTCTGCTCGCCGCGATCGTCGGGGCGACGATGACGCCTACCGGCCTGTTGCTGGAACGCCTGGTTAGCGGAGCCGGCGCTGGAGTCATCGGCAGTTTGTTCCGTACGGTCGGAAGAATGAAGCAAAGCCGTGCCAGCATCATCTGGGCGACCATCGTCGGCGGAGCCATTGGCTTGGTCGTGCCAATTATCGGCTGGCAGATTACCGGTGACCCGCTCGGCCGAGCCATGGGCAACTTGCTGGTCGCCTTGATTGTCTGCTTTCTCTGCGCTCGTCTGCCGCGCCTGGGACAAACCCGCCACTATCATCAAGAGCCGTGGGCAACTGTCTCCGTCTGGCAAGCCCTGACCAAACCGTCAGTCCTGGTTCTTTCCATCACGTCATTTTTTTCTGCCGGGGCTTACAGCGTCTTCTTCCTGGTAGTGAGCAAGGAGATTATCCCACGGCTAGACGTTGACAAAACAGTAGTCTGGCTGGCAACGGCCGCTGTCTGGATCGTCGGCGCTCTCTTGGGGTCGCTGTTGACCAAAAAAAAACACAACACTTCACCTACTGTCGGGCTGACTCTAGCTCTGACTCTCACTGGACTCATCTACATTCTGCCCACTCCCCTGCGCCTGTCCGCCGCGGCGCTCATTCTGACAATCCTCGCTCTCACCGTCAGCGTGGCTTTGATTGACAAATACTGGGCAGACTTGGTGAGCCAAGCCGCCGACCCGCGACACGAAGGAATGACCTTCAGTCTGTCGCTCATCGTCGCCTCGTCCGGCCGGTTCGTTTGGCCGTTCGTGATCGGCGGCGCCATCGGCACTTGGATCGATTGGCGTCAAGCCTTGTTGATCATCTTCCTTGCTACCGAAGCCTGCGCCGCGACGATCTTCCTGACGACTCGCAACAGTTCAAAAAACGGGGCAGACACGTAAATCTGCCCCTACTCTTTTTTATTCAATCGATTGACGCTCGGGGCAACCGTCGGCTAACTGCCACACCGCCACAATTTGATACTCCAAATGATCAGAAAAAATCTTTCCCTTGCTGGTCATCTGCGTTGATGATCCTGTTTTGTATTGATCATCACAACCGCCGGACTTTCCCATGCCAGACAATATCACTAAATCTCCCGGCGGATCGCTAAAGCCCACCTCGATCTGATAACCAACCGCCTCCTCTGGCGCGGCGACGATCAACGCTTCGATCTCAGCGTCGAAATTCGGACGAGCCACGTCGCTAACCTCGATCAAGGCCCATTTAGCAAAACGGTCGATCTCAACCGTGGCCGTGTGACTAGCTGGATCGATGGTGGTGTAAACCGGGCGCCACATGCTGAAGGCGTTGTCAAAATAAGACAGACGCAATCGCGGGGCGGCCTCGTCGCTGATCAGTCCTTCATAGTTGACCGTGGCCGTAGCCGGAATCGTCATAATTTTGTCTCCCGGGTAGAGTTGATAGACAAGCGGAGCGACGGTGAAAATAGACACCTCGTCGCTTTGCAAAAATTGCCCGACGAGTCTCAAGCGACCATCATCACTAATAATCGTTCGCTCCTCCGGCGCCTCTGCGCTCAACACAAAAATCGTTCCAGCAAACATCAACAGCAGAGCAATGACATACAACGAGCGTTGCATAAAAGGAAAAAGTTGTGGTCAGGTCTTTATTATTGCATCAAAAACAATAAACGTAAATGCAATAATAAAGATCTGACCCCCAACCGTTTACTCCTCCCACGGCAAACCTTCTTTGCCAAAATGTCCGTAGTTTGATGTCGCGCGATAAATCGGCCGACGCAAATTGAGCCGCTCGACAATCGCGGCCGGACGAAAATCAAATTGCTTTTTTAACTCCTCGGTCAAATCTTTGCCATCACCGCTTTTAGCCTCCAGCGCCACCGGCTCGGCTTTACCGAGCGAGTAAGCCGCGCGAATGATCACGTTATCTGCCAGCCCTTGTTTGACTAACTGCCTGGCCGCGTAGCGCGTCATGTACGCTCCAGCCCGCTCAGCCCGACCGGGGTCTTTCCCAGAAAGTCCGCCAGAACCAAAAGGAATCAAGCCGCCATAAGTGTCGGTAGCGACTTTACGATTGGACGAGCCTGTCGAATGTCCAAGTCCGCCAGCGCTAAAACAACCGATCGGATTGATGTTAACCTGCGCCCCATCAGTCGATCCCACAGTCATAGCGACCACCCGATCCAAAATAACTTGTTGAAGCGTCGAATGATCCACTGACTCTTCATGTTGCAACAACACAGTCACCACTTTGACCACCGCGCCGGACATCACCAACTGCACTTTGCCATCCGGCCGCATCCAATCAAATCCAGGAATACTTTTGCGCATCTCGTCGAGGCGTCTGGCAAGCGCGTTGACCAAAACCACCGGCAAAGGCAACATCTCCCGCGTCTCGCGCGTAGCATAGCCGTTGACAAACACCGTGCCGTCAGAGCCGCGATGCATGTGATTGGGATCGTGCGGGTGGATGTCGATGTTGACGAACGGTTCGATCTCATCAGTGTAGCCAATCTCGGCGTAGACTTTTTTGGCCAAGGCGCCAGCGTCAAAATCGGCGTCAGAACAAACCTCGCCGCCAATGGTCAGCATGCCGTGCGAACCCATAACGGAAAGGTCGATCCGGCTTTGCGGATCGCGGCGCAGATATTCGTCCACCAAGGCGTCGGCGATTTGATCACAGACCTTATCCGGGTGACCTTCAGTTAGGGCTTGCACAACTTTCATAAGAATGGCATGGTAGCATAAAGAATAAAAATGGCTAAGCCTTCTCCATATGGATGACCAAATGCCCCAGAATCAACCATTTTCCACAGCCCCGACGGAGACAACGAAAAAAACCCCTGCCGGGTGGGTATGGGTGGCGGGAATCGTCATTGTCGTGGCCGCCGTGCTCTACGTGACCCAAAAAACCGCGCCAAGCGGGGAAAATGAGCAAACGAATAATACGGAAGAGATAGAGAATAGCGCCCCAACGATCGTCGACGTCCCAGCCACAGTGACCTTTAGTTTCAAGCCTACGTCGTTGCCAGCCGGAACAATCTTTGGGGTGGATTGGCAAGTCGAGACTTCAGAGCAGACGTTTGCTATCAAAACCGGGGTTTATTGGGATACTGTTTCCCACCCAGGAACCTTTGGAACCGATATCACCCCC
>JBBTSK010000159.1:0-3666 GCA_038078795.1 Patescibacteria group bacterium | reverse complement strand
CGGCAAACGAGCCAATGGTGTCGTCTGGACTGTAACTGCCGCCAGGTCCGGCCACCTGGGCAGTTCCGGTTTTGCCGGCAATGTAGTAGCCAGGCACTTGAGCTTTTTTGCCGTGACCATTTTCCACCACCGAAATCAGAATGGCGCTCAACAAATTAGCCGTCTTGTCACTGACAACTTGACGAACTTCAATCGGCTCGGTTTTTTCCACCCGCCCATCAGCATAATCAATCTCCTGAACTACAAACGGCTGCATCAGTCGTCCGCCGTTGGCCAAAGGCACATAGGCGGCGGCTAGCTGAAGCGGAGTGACGGTAATTCCTTGGCCAAAAGAGGCGGTGGCCGCGTAGCAATCGGATGTCTGCTTAAGAGAACTGACATTGCCGGGCACTTCTTTATCTAATTCAATACCGCTGTAAGCGCCAAAACCAAAATTGTTGACGTAATTTGCAAACACCTCCCGACCCATTGCCTCCATGACAAAAATGACTCCGGTGTTGATCGATTGTTCCAGAACCTGGGTCATGGTTTGCGTCCCATAAACTTTGTCTTCCGAATTGCGAATGGGAGTTTCACAACCGACGTCATCGACGAAACCAAAGTCTTCAAAAGTGGTGGACGGGGTGACGGCTCCGGCATCAATCGCCGCGGCCATGGTGATCGGTTTGAAGACAGACCCCGGCTCATAGGCATTAAAAATAGCCGGGTTGTTAAAGACATTGGCGTCAACCACCTCGCCATAAATATTGGGATCAAAATCCGGCGCCCCGCACATTGCCAAAACCGCGCCGGTCGACGGCTCTAAAATAACCAGCGAACCGCTGTCGGCCCCGTGGCGCAGTACCGCCTGACGAAGCATTTTGCAAGCCGTGTATTGAATGTTGCGGTCGATGGTCAGGACGATATCGGCTCCATCGACGGCCGCTTGAAAAGACTGATCACCGACCGGCACCAACCGGCCGCTGTCATCGCGCTCACTTTGCAAATAGCCCGCGGTGCCTGCAAGTTCCTCGTCAAAATAACTTTCAATCCCGTACTTGCCAGAAGCACTCCCATCGTCATTGGTGCCGACAAAGCCGAGAATTTGCCCGCCAAATCCGGTTTCAGGATAAGTCCGCGACGGCCAGCGGGTGTAGGAAATGCCTTTCAGCTTGCCGTCTTTTTGGGCGGCGTCAATTTGGGCTAACTGTTCCTCCGGTACTTCTCGCCGCACCGGCTCCCATTGATCATCGGCTTTGGCCAGACGATCTTCCAGCGTTAACAACTCTTCATCAGTCAAACCAAAAATCGTCGCCAAAATGTTGGCGGTCTCATAGACGTCTTTGGCGTTGCGCGGATCAGCCACCACGAATCCTAAACTGATGTTGGTGGCAACGGGATGACGTTGACCGTCTTTCAAGTCCGAGGCGTAAACTGTGCCACGTTCCGGGTACAAATCCTTATAAAAAGAATACTGCCCTTCGGCCAGAGCGGCGTAATAAGCGGAGTTGACGACCTGCAAAGTGAAAAGCCGCCAAACGATCAGAGCGGCGAAGATCAAAAAACCGAAACGCAAAACATGGAGGCGACGATTGCTGTCGCCGGAGGTGTCGCCGCGGCGCTGATTTTTAAATGACATAAGTCAAAATGGTAGGCCGAAGCTGAACAACCCGCCACTGCCTTTGGGATTCTTGCCGCTGGAAACTTCTTCGCCGTCGCTAACGCCGTCACCGTCAGTGTCGGCGTCACGGGCGTTAGTGCCGTAAAAAAATTCCATAGTGTTGTCTAAGCCATCTTCGTCAGGATCATCATTGGCGGCGGCGTTGGCGGAGTTGCCGGGAATGGAGCCAAAGCTCGAGGGAGCCGATGATCCGCTGGCCGTACCCGTCATCGCGCTCGGCAAGGCAGCGACGTTGAAACCAAGTTCGGACAAGATGCGTCGCACGTCTTTTGTTTTTTCCTCCGGCGCGGTCAGTTCAACCGGCTGATTAAAATCACTCAAGGTTATTTTGACGTCCAGCGTCGGGCTCTTGATCGTCAACCGATGCAGTAAAAACGTTTTGCGGCCGATGTATAAGGTGCCTTTTACGTCATCCATCCCGTCGACATCAGCCACAATCTTCTGAAACGACACCGCGTCGATCAACTGCCCATGACGCAACTCCCACAACGTCACCAAGAATATTTTCATCCCCTCACTATTGACGACAAAGCTATATGGCAACGACGGATCGCCATCGATGATTTCGATGATCCCTGTTTTTTGCGTTTCTACCAGATCAACTTTGTTGACCAATTTCACCAGCGCTTGCCAGTCTTCCTCGGTCAACTGGCGCATGGTATCCCCGCCAAGCAACGGCGCCAAAGATAAACCTTTGGGAATAAAAATCCACTGATCGGCAAAAGCGGACAAATCCAATTCGTCAGTTTCTGGGGCGTCATCAAAATACAGATAGTCTCCGGCTGAAAGACGACGATACTGTCCGCTGGCTTGGGCGCCATCAATCGACGCGTCGACGGCGAATTGTTGATCAAACGCCAGATCAGCTTTGTCGGTCAAATCAACCACCCCCTCGGCGCCCATCCGCAATTTGGCTCCGTCAAAATAATTTGCTTGGCTGTCCTTCAACTCTGTTTTGACGCGCACCGTTTGCAGATTGCTCATAGTGACAAGCATCCGCCGGACGTCATCATTCAGACTGCGGCCAAATAAAAACCAAGTTACAAAAACAGCGGCGCCGATCAGCACCGCCGCGACCGCAAATAATCCGACTAATTTTGTGGGATTGATTTGCATACTTGACGAGCAGCTCGCCACTTTTGACATTTCTAGGCTACCTGGACATCGTCTTCTTCCAACATCTTACCATGAAACCACAGCTCATCGCCATAACCGGTCCAGTCAAGGGAACGCAAAAGACCACTTTCGCCATTTTCAAATTGTTTGACCGTGAAAGCGGCACCGACTTCATGATCGGCCTCCCCTTCGGCCGCTTCAATTTCGCCTTGATCTTCCTGCATTTCTTCGTAACTTCCGCCGGCGTAAGTGACGTAATCGTCATCTTCTTCCACCTCGTGCTCGATGGGTTGCATGATGATCAATTCGTCAGCTTCGCGGTCAACAATCAACCAAGCGCCATCGGTCGACCACAGCCACATCAAATGGTCGCCGCTGGCCAATTTTACTTTTTCTATCCCGGCCACCACAAACTCCTGGCCGTTAACCATCAGCAAAGCGTCGGTGACGGCGTGTTCCAAAATATCGTCAAAGGACATAAAGGTTGGTCAGCAAATAAATTATCCACATGTGCGATGATAGCTTGAAAAAAAATCGTGTCAAGTGGACAAACAAACTGGTCGGGCTAGCGAGACTTGAACTCGCGACCTCTTGCACCCCATGCAAGCGCGCTACCAACTGCGCCATAGCCCGATACATTTTGTTTACGACCTCTTGGTCACAACTCTCGTCGCCTACCGGCTCCTCGGTCGCGACCCCGCCTCGCGGTTCCGACTGCTGTCGGAACATCGCTCCGGCTGTCTCGGCGGTTCAAACACACGCGGGTGTGTTTTCACTTCGCCTCGACCCCCATGCAAGCGCGCTACCAACTGCGCCATAGCCCGATGGAGAATAACTCAAAACTGGCGATATTTCGTTTCATGGGTCCCTGCCACTTTGTCGACGTACTT
>JBBTSK010000158.1:0-1894 GCA_038078795.1 Patescibacteria group bacterium | reverse complement strand
TCGGCGCATTTCTTAACCATCAAATTCGTCTGCTCGCTGTGCCACTTGGATTGCAGTAAAGCAACTTTAGCTCCCTCGATCTTTGGTAAATTCGACGTGTCGTGGGAGTGTTGCATAGTTCAAACAATTCTACCCGACTGTTTAATTTTTTAACTACACCCACTTGTTCCTCCGCAATTCAAGCACTTGTAACACGCGGCATTCCTGACCATGATAGAGCCGCAAGTTTCGCAAGCCGGAGCGTCGGATTGATTATCGAAGGTAGAGGTTAGAGTTTGGAGATTGGAAGTTGGAAATGGTGAGAGGGGGTTTGGGGATTGGGAGGCCAACGGCTCGGCAAAAATATTGGCTTGGGCTTGTTTTATTTCCACCTTGGCCGAAGCGTCAGCCATTGCCGTCGACTGAACGCTCGGAGCCTCGCTCGGCGCGATCACCGCGTTGACTCCCACGGCCAGCTGTTCTTCGGCCGTCATAAACTTCAAAGCCAACCAGCGGAAAATATAATCAACAATCGATTTGGCAATACGAATCTGCGGGTTATTGGTGTAACCGCTCGGCTCAAATCGTTTGTGTACAAACTTGTTGACTAAGACTGGCAAAGGCACGCCGTATTGCAGGGCAATGGAAACGGTGGTAGCCAAGGAGTCCATCAGGCCGGAAACGACCGTGCCCTCTTTAGCCATGGTCACAAAAATTTCCCCAGGCTTGCCATCATCATACAACCCGGCGGTGATGTAGCCCTCGTGCGCGCCAATCACAAACTTGTGGGTAATAGCGCGACGTTCATCTGGCAAGCGGCGGCGGCGTGGTTTGTTGTCGACGACGGCGGTCGACGCTGGGACGACTTTTGTTTTTTGATCTTTATCAAGACTGGTCGTTAATGGCTGTTGACGCTTGGAACCGTCGCGATAAATGGCAATCGCTTTAAGTCCAAGTCGCGAACCTTCCATGTAGGCGTCAATAATCTCTTGCGACGTCACTTCCTGCGGCATGTTGACTGTTTTGCTGATAGCGCCGGAAACAAACGGTTGCACCGCGGCCATCATCCGGATGTGACCCATGTAAGGAATGGTGCGGCTGCCGTTTTTGGCTTTAAAGGCGCAGTCAAAAATGGCTAGATCTTTTTCCTGCAAATGCGGCGCGCCTTCGACTGTGTCTTTGACGTCAACATAACGCATGATGTCGTCGACTTGCTCTTTGGAATAACCAAGACGAGTTAAAGCCTCGGGCACGGTTTGATTGACGATCTTAATCATTCCCCCGCCGACCAACCACTTGTATTTAACAAGAGCAATATCCGGCTCAATCCCCGTGGTGTCGCAATCCATCAAGAAGGAAATGGTGCCAGTCGGAGCGATGACTGAAATTTGCGCGTTACGCAAGCCAAACTTAGCCCCATCTTCAACCACCTTATCCCAAGCGTCCCGCGAGGCGGCTTGCAAATCAGCCGGTACTCCCAGATCAGCCACTTGACGCGAGGCGTCGCGGTGCATACGCATGACCTCAAGGCAAGGCTCAACATTGCGCTTAAAGCCATCAAACGGGCCGATCTTTTCCGCAATCAAAGCCGACTGGTGATAAGTGACACCCGACAGCAGAGAAGTAATAACGGCGGAAAAGTTGCGGGCTTCGTCGGAGTCGTAAGCCAAACCGCGACTCATAAGCAGGGCCCCAAGATTGGCGTAGCCGATGCCGAGCGGACGATAGTCGTGGGAGTTTTGCTCAATGGCCGGCGTTGGATAGCTGGAGTTGCCAACTGAAATTTCCATGGCCGTGATGACCACGCGGGCGGCGGCGGAGAACGAAGCGACATCAAATTCCTGTTTGTCGCCGACTTGCTTACGGAAACGCATCAAATTAAGCGAAGACAAGTTGCAAGCGGTGTCGTCAAGAA
>JBBTSK010000157.1:0-2181 GCA_038078795.1 Patescibacteria group bacterium | reverse complement strand
AGACTTTTTTCGCAGTTTTCCGCTGTTTTTACTGCCACCTGTGGATGACCCGAGGTTTTCCCGGATGGCTTTACTTACCACGATCTGTGGATAAATTCAATACTCTTGAACACAATATTTGACTTATTTCTACTCTTTGTCTACACTAGGGTAGACTTTCTAATCGAATAACACTAAGTGTTATTCACCTATGACCACATCCATCATCAGACTCTCTATTTCCGAAGCCGCCAAGTTCTTTGGCGTCAGCTCGCGTACTGTACGACGGGCAATTGCCAAGGAAGAAGTGACTTATGTCGTTGTTCAGGGTCGATATAAGGTAAACTTTGAATCACTCCTGCGGTGGAGTCAGGAAACAAGCACGGTGCGCAACAAGCGCGACAAAAAAGGGATCGGCCAATTCGTGGATCAATGGCGGATCAAAAATAAGCTTTACTCGCCAAATCCGAAAACGATCGTAACGGATACGGAATAATTATGGCAAGGCAGAAAAGACAAAAAAGCGGATTTGTTTTCTTGATGACCATCGCCTTGGTTCTTGCTCCATTCCTACCTTTTCAAGCTCGGTCTGCTTCTTCCGACTACGTCCGCACTGCTAATTACTTCTTGCTCTCCGGCACCACCCTTGACGACAAAGCCACCCGAGCGACGCTTCAAAAATTTGATCTTCTAGTCTTGCCAATCACCGCTCAAGAATGGAACAAAGATTTTTTTGCCGAGGCGCGCCAAGTCAATCCCGACATCATCATCTTGGCTTATATGCCAACGGTTAGTTGGAACAGCGTTTGGACGTCAACTCTGTACAAACAATTTAAGAGCGGCATCAAATCCTCTTGGTGGCTTAAAGACAAAAACGGCAAACAAGTTTCTATTTGGCCGAACACCCAAGCGCTGGACTTGACCGGCGGTTGGAGCGACTACTTGGCCGACTGGACAGTTGACGAAGTTCTTGGAACCGGCTACTGGGACGGAGTTTTTTACGACGAGGTCAGTGCCGAAATCAATTGGATGCCAAATCTTAAAGTGACGGACGCGGCCTGGACTGACGGTTTGGCGAATTTATTTACTCGAACGCGAACCAAAGCGCCCAAGAACACCATCATCGTGATGAACGGATCGTCCAGCGACGAGCTGATGCCGCTGACCAACGGCCGGATGTACGAGTCTTTCCCTACCCCGTGGGAAGCGGACGGCGAATGGTCAACAATCGAAGGGCACTATTTGGATCAACAAGACGACGTCAGCGGTGAGCCGACATTTATCTTGAACGGCAACAGCGACAATAGCGGCGATAAAACGGACTATCAAAGCGTGCGCTATGGATTGACCTCGACGCTTCTCGGCAACGGATATTTTGGCTACGACTTCGGTACCGAGTCGCATGGCCAGACTTGGTACTACGACGAATACGACACTTATTTGGGCGAGCCAGTGGAAGATCCGCGCGATTTGTTAAACCCTACCAACACCATAATCAAACCAAGCGTTTGGGAGCGTGACTTCGAACAAGGCAAAGCTGTTGTCAACTCCACTGACACTTCACAAAAAGTGCGACTTGACGGCGAGTATGAAAAATTGCATGGCACGCAGGATCCCAACGTGAACGACGGCCGCATCGTTTCATCAGTGACCATTCCGGCCGAAGACGGGATCATTCTTCTCCGACCATTGGAAGACGTCGTTGGCGCCACCTTTGTCAACGGCGCCTTTGTGCGCATCTTCGACGCCGATGGCGACAGCAAACGCAACGGCTTTTTTGCCTACAACAATAAAGCCAAAGGCGGCAATCAAGTGGTAGAGTACAACTTGAACGGCAAAGGCGAAAAAGAATTGGTCACCGCTGGCGAGAGCCGCGTGGATATTTATGACGACAATGGCAGTTTGCACGCCTCCTTCTTCCCTTACACCTCGGCCTACAAACAAGGGATCAACATTTCGGTAGGTGATTTGGAAGGCGATGGCACGATAGAGATCGTCACTGGCACCGAAGATGGTGGCGGTGCGCAAGTCCGCGTTTTCAACAAAGACGGCGTGCTTATCAACCCGGGCTTTTTCGCTTATGACAAAAACTTCCGCGGCGGAGTCAACGTGGCGGTAGGTGATTTGAATGATGACGGCCTCGACGAGATCATCACCGGCCCTGGCACAGGTGGTGGACCGCAGGTCAAGGTATATAATAAA
>JBBTSK010000156.1:0-1198 GCA_038078795.1 Patescibacteria group bacterium | reverse complement strand
GCAATAGATGTTTTTGCATAGCCGTCAAATTTTTGCGTTCAAACGCATCTCGACGGAACGTAAAACGACCATTTGACTAATCATCGAGTCAACGTCGACTTCTGAAGCGGCGTCGACCGAGGCCGTTGGACCGTAAGCGTGCAAATCTTCAAAAACGTAAAAGGCATCGTTGTCCAGTTTACTCATGGTCACGCCTTCAAGCGTATTAGAAGGAAAAATCGCCACGGCCTCACTGCCCTCAATGGTCACCAACCCATTGGCGATCCCCGTTTCCGCCTTATCGCTGACCAAAAATACTCCGTGAAAATCCGCGGATTGATAAAGATGAATTTTGCTGGTTGCCAGATGAGCATTGGCTCGAGCAACGGTTGACGGCGCTTCCGCGCCGAGTAGCTCAACCATTTTGGAAAGCGGAGCGATATATTTATACGGCGGTTCCGTCTCACGCGGCGTTGCCGAGCCGTCAAACAATGTTGATTGAAAAGCCCCGTCGACGAATTGGGCGTCAAACGCCTTAGCCACGGCCGCTGGCTGGCCTTGCAAAAAACCACGGATGACTTCTTGGCTGTCCGTCGAAGACAAAACAAGTTCGGCCAAAGCCGTTGATCCGGAAAGATATCCGGGAACCGGATCATAAGCACCGCCCTCCCCGTGTAATCTAGCTCCCACCCGATTAGCGATCGCTTCGGTCATCCCTTCATAAAATAAGCGCCAGCGCTCATTAACCTGAAAAGCCTCATTGCCGGCCCAACTGTGGATGAACTCGTGCATCAGGACATCGGCAATCTCCGCCGTCAGTTGTTGAGGATCGGCTTGGTCGTCCACCACTTTGCTGACGTTGACGAAAATCCCCTCGCCGCCCAAATTCAAACCAAGACGATTCAAATCATCCGTCCGTTTTTCACGCAACTCCGAGCTGGCGATCTGATCAACCATCTGGTGAATATCATCATCGGTGTAGAGCTGAACAACTTTCAATTCGTTCATCGCGGCTAAATCATTGACGCTAATTCCGCTTTCCTCCGCCAGGACTTGCAAGGCTTGCTCCACCGGAAACGTCCGCACTGCTTCAGTCATGGCCCGCACTTGCTCCGGCGAAAACGTTTTGCCGATTGACTGCTTGGTTTGCAGGCGTCCCGCGGCGTCGTCAAAAATACTTTGCAACCGCTCAACCGCCTGGCGCTCAACGTCGCCTTCC
>JBBTSK010000155.1:0-9505 GCA_038078795.1 Patescibacteria group bacterium | reverse complement strand
GGGTTTTGGTGAGAAATACCAAATAAGTCCCGTCGAGGCATTAAAAGTCATCTTTCAAGATTGATTTTCAATGAGTTACGGCTTAAAAGGTCGTATTTTTATTACCCCCGAACATCAACTTATGGCGAAAACACGCCAACAAAAAGAAACGACCGTGGCCGAGCTGACGGACATCTTCCGTCGCGCCAAGTCCGCGGTCTTCACCAGCATCAACGGCTACACCATGAAAGACGCCAACAACCTGCGCGCCCTTTCCAAGAAAGAAGACATGTCCGTCTTCGTCGCCAAAAAAACCCTTCTCAACCTCGCGGTCAAGTCCGCCAACATCGACGGCCTCTCCCCGCGCGAGCTTGAAGGATCAATTCTGACGATGGTCGGCTTCAGCGATGAAGTCGCGCCAGCCAAAACTATGGCCAAGTTCTTGAAGGACCGCGAAAAGATGGCCATCTTGGGCGGCGTCCTCGAAGGAAAGTTTATCGACGCTGGCATGGTTAAAAGTTTGTCCAAACTGCCGACAAAGCATCAACTGCTTGGGTCGTTGGTTGGCACGCTCAACACGCCGATCTCCGGCTTCGTCAATGTGCTGGCCGGTAACTTGCGCGGTTTGGTGACGGTCCTGAACGCAATTAAAGAATCAAAATAATTCTATGTCTGACGAAATGAAAAACGTCGAGGTGCCAGCGAAGTTCGCTTCCCTAGTCTCCGAGATCGAAAAGATGTCCGTGCTTGATTTGGCCGAGTTGGTCAAAATCCTGGAAGACAAATTCGGCGTGTCCGCCGCCGCTCCAGCCATGATGATGGCCGCTCCGGCCGCTGGCGCTGGTGAAGCCGCCGAAGTCAAAGACACCTTTGACGTCGAGCTGACCACCACCGGTGACCAGAAAATTAACGTCATCAAAGTAGTGCGCGAGATCACCGGACTTGGGCTTAAGGAAGCCAAGGATATGGTCGACGGCGCGCCAAAAGTCGTCAAAGCTGGTGCCAAGAAAGCTGAAGCCGACGAACTCAAAGCCAAACTCGAAGCCGCCGGCGCGAGCGTTACCTTGAAGTAATTTAGTGATGGATCACCGTTCCACGGAAAGCCCTCTCGGACAACACGTCCGAGAGGTTTTTCGTATCCGAGCCGATGAGCAGTACGTCGATGTTGGCCTGGTCGGCCAGTTTGGAAGCTGTGGAATCAAACGGTGTGTTCATTCCCGGGATCCATTTGCCGCCCATCATTTTGCGATAATCTTTCCAAGTGATCTCGCAAATCTTTTGCGCGTTCTTAAACTTACGCGGATCTTTGGTGTAAAGATAGTCGACGTTGGAAATGTTGATCGCCAATTTGGCACCGAACCGTTTGGCAAGTTTAATCATGTTGGTGTCCGAAGAACCGCCTGGCTTATGACCGCCGGCTACGAGAATCGATTTTTTCCATAAGGCAGGATCAAACGCCTGGGAGTCCGCGGCAATGGTCGGATGAGCTTCTTTACCGAAGATCAGTCGCACGAGCTGAGCGTTCAACTGTGTGGTGTAAATTCCGAGCCAATCGAGTTCGTCGGCCGTCGGCTTGGTAACTCGTCGCAGACCACTGTTGTAGATGCGACACGTCCCGCCACCTCCACAGACGATGACAAAACGATCTCCCAATTTTGTCCGACGTAAAATGAGCTGACGAAACTGTTTCAAAAAAGCGACGTTGGGCACGCCGCCCGGCACGATCGTGGACCCTCCAACAGACAAAACAAACGTGGCCATATTATCTCTCCAACTTTCCAAATGGTTGATTATCGAACGACTTCATTTTATTCATCGGCTTCATCGTCACTGGCCGCATGCGCGAAGGTGTGCGATAAGCGGTTTTGCCTTTGTGCGCCGCGGCTTTAGAATAGCCCTTCATAATTACTCTACAAATTTTTTCTTGATGGTCTCAACTTTATTCTCCACTTCACTCAATTTCTCTTTGCAAAATTTGGCCAGCTCTAGGCCGCGCTCGAATTTTTTAAGTCCCTCGTCAAGGTCAGCGCCGTCGCGCTCAAACCATTCGGTGATCGATTCAAGTTCCTCAAAAGCCTTGGCGAAATTGATCTCTGTTTTTTTTACCATAGAATTTAATGCGTAATCTTGGCTTCTCGTTTTCCACTGGCAAATGTTACCTCAATTTGCTCTCCAACAGCAAGGCTACCCGCGTCTTTGATGACCTTGGTCCCCACCTTAACGATCGCGTATCCCCTCCCCAAAATCCTGGTTGGATCGACGTTGCGCAATAAGCGTTCTTCACTATCGATGCGCTGACGCAGACTCAAAATCCACATACCCATCACCCGATCAGCGGTTTCCACAATCTGTCGTCGATTATCAACGCTTCGATGCAGAGTATCACCGATTCGTTCGACCATCATCTTGACTGTGTACTCTACGTCGCGTCGATCTGGAACAATGCGCTCGGCGGCATTGCTCGGCGTCGATGCGCGCACGTCGGCCACAAAGTCACACAACGACTCATTGCGCTCGTGACCAACACCAACCACCACAGGAACGGACGAACCATAGACCGCGCGGACGACCCGTTCGTCACTAAAAGCATGTAAATCTTCCAGCGATCCGCCGCCGCGGGTCAGCACGATGACGTCGGGCTTGTCGGACGCACTCAAGCTGTTGAAGTAATCAAACGCGCCGATGATTTGGTCGACTGCGGACGATCCTTGCACCCGTACATCGGCATGGACGACGGTTATTCCACTCCAACGATTATTTAAGATACGCAAAAAGTCTCCATAAGCCGCGGCGTCACTTGAAGTGATAAGTCCGATCCGCTCGGGAAACTTCGGAATCGTCCGTTTGCGATCCTGCGCAAATAATCCCTCGCCATCGAGCTTCTTTTTGAGCAAATCATACGCCCGTTTCAGCGCCCCCTCGCCGACCGGTTCCATTTGCGACACGTCCAACTGAAAATCGCTCCACTGCTTAATGCTCGGACTTCCCCACACCCGCACTCGCATGCCGTCTTCAAACGCGCCGCTGACTTTGTAGACCGTGGCAAAACATTTTAATTTCGTGCTGGCATCATTTTCGTCTTTCAAACTAAAAATCATCCACTTGCCGTCTTTGACCGTGTAACCAGAAATCTCCCCTTCAACCGCAAACGCTCCGCTTTGGATATTCAAACGAAGCACCTCATTGGCCAGCTTCAAAAAATCCGCAACACCTAAGACAGCTTCCATAATTAATGACGCTGGCGTAATCCGACTTTTAATCTGTTCAGCACATGAGCAATACTTACTTCGGCGCGTTGTGCATGATGGCGGAGCTTTAGTTTCCTCGCCGCGATCATCGTCCCGTAAGCCTCCACAAGAGGATCATCTGCCAAAGCACCATAGCCGCGCTTGAAGTCTTCCCACTCCGATCCATCAATGAACGTTCCGGAAACGGCTATATCGTATCGTGGATCCCCGACCCTCGCTCCGCCCCAATCAATCACGCCGGTAATACGTTCACCGTCTGTGAATATATGCTCAGCCTGAAAGTCTCCGTGCAACAAACTTCCTTGACTTAGCGGAACTGTCTCAAGCTCTGCCCAGAGTTCGTGAAGTGCTTTTTTCTCATCCTCACTGATGAGTCCATGTTCAGATAGATACTGAGCGATTTCAGATTCTCCATCAACCAAAAATGCTCCCCACGACTCATGCTCGCCGCGCAGACCACCCTCGCTCGTCTCAACCCATCCATAGCCCGGCAAGGTGATTTGATGAATGCGCTTTAAAAGTGCTCCTGCTTCGTTCATCAGCTCACCCCTTTTAGAAGCATCGAGCTTGCTCATGGGCAGTCCTGGCATGGCTGCCTCAATCAAAATAGGCTTGCCGAGCGATGTTTGCTCTCGAACGTCGAGAATGCGAGGCACAAAAATTCCTTGCTCGGCGAGAAGACGATAAAGCTCCACCTGCATTGGGAACAACTTTTCGTCATCATTCATCTTAATGAAAACGTCCTGATCATTAAAGCGAGCGGCATAAACTTTGCTATCCGTTCCGCCTTCTGCCTGCCGTAATCCTGAAACAGTCTGACCAAAATCCGCCGACAGATGATGTTCAAGCTGAAAAAGTTCTCCGTCAACTTTGCTATGTTCACCCATCATAAAATCTCTTTCAAAAACTGCGCTGGAGTAACAATACGAATGTCGCCGACGGTGCCAAGATCAAGCAGATGATGATCACCGGATACAACCCAACGTGCTCCAGCACGAAAAGCGCAATCAATAAATTTATTGTCCGTAGAATCATCTTTGACCAAATTAAACACTGACACATCTTCGAAAAGTTCGCTATGATCTCTTAAAAAGTCCATCATCTCTTCTTGGCTGATCAAATTTTTCTTCAAGGCTGGTTGCAAATGTGTGTACGTTAGGACGCGCTGAATTTCAGCGAAAATGTTAGGAGTGAAACACAACGTGATTTTTCCAGAATCGACAAACGTAAAAAGGTCCTTGGTTGAACCTTTAAACAACAGACCTGACACGATCACGTTCGTGTCGAAAACTGCGAGCATAATTATTTACGCGCCCAATCGATAGCGTCTTGGATGTCTTTTTCAGAAATCATGCGGCCGGCTTTTTTTAGACGAACTAATAAACCCTTTTTTGGGGGGTTAATTTTGCTAATAATGATCCTTTGGGAATCGCCAGAAATAAGGACATTTGACCCACGCCAACTGCGAAGCAAACGGGCCGCAACCGGAAGTGCTTTTTCCATTTTGATTGTCGTCATGTTCATACAAGTTCAGTTTAACACGACAAAAAGACAATGTCCAACTAAAAGAAAAACGGATGATAGTAAGACACGCCGAGCCAGAAGCCGAGGCCAATCAGGAGGTGGGTGACGAGCATTTCAAACCACAGATGTTTGCCTTGGCGATGGGCAAAGAACCCCATCCCAAGCAAGGGGTAAATAATAATACCGGCGACGATCCATGTCGCCACGGCGAAAATCATCACTGAATACCAAGCAAAAGGAGCATGGGTGATGAAGAGCCAACCGTTATTGGCAAACAAAACGTAAAACCCGCCGACCAAGGTAGCGATCACCAAATGCAACAGCAAGGAGATAACAAAAACTTCGCGCGGCTTAAGCGTTCGGCCCAAGATCAATTTGACATCAACGATCACCGGCATGTCCTTATTACCCGGTCGAGCTTCAAAAATGATGGCTGGCAAAGCCAAGATGAATCCGACAATGCCGCTGATGGCCGCGCCTAAAAAAATTTCTTGCATATGTTTCTATGGCTTAACTACAATCACAATTTTCGCTCCGTTTTCCACGTCCCCACCGTTCCAATCATGCATGGCGTTCATTACCACGTCAAAAGTGTAAAAGTAATCAGCGCCGAGACGGGTGCCAGGATCGTTGACGATAAAGCCGTCGGCGGTGTAGCCCTTAATTACAAACATATGATAAAGCGGCCCCGCGCCAGTAAAGTTAGGATTGCCAAGCTGACGCCCCGCGGCTGGGACGATCACCGGATAACCGTCAACAATAACCTGCTTGATTTGCTCAACAGTCGGATTTTCGATCAGGTCGTAGTTCAAATTAAACATGGCTTCAAGCAAAATGCCAGTCTGCTCGGCCGTGGTGTCTTTGTAGAAACCAAACCAACTATTTTCAAAATCAACGATCTGGAGCAAAGCGGCGTCGGCTTCATCAGGGTCAATCTTGCCAGCGCTCTTGCCGGCAAAATAATAACTAGCCATCAAGACCGATGCCTCTTCGCAGGTCTCCTGATGGACTTCGTCCCAGTTGCTCTTGGGGGCTTGCGAGGTGAACGGCACAGCGAGATTGAAGGTGGCGGGGAGGGTGGTGCTTGGGGATGGGTTGTTGGTTGTAGTGTCGGCGGGAGTGGGGTCTGGTTCGGCCGGCTCTTCGGCAATAACATCAACCGGCTCGTCGGCGGCATCGTCGGCGTCGTCCGTAACATCTTCAAAGCTCACTTCCTCAACATCAGGCTTTTGACTCTCCGCCATCCAATCCTTAATCTCCGCGCGCTTGGCATAAGCCACTCCGCCGGCAAGTAAAATGAGGACGAGAATCAATAATTTTTTCATAGTGAGCTTGTCGAACTATTCCCCCGCCTTTTCCGCCACCCATTTTTTAACAATGTAAGTGGCGCGGCAATCGTCTTCATTATAATCAATAATAGCCTGAAGTTTCTTGGTTCGTCGAGGATTGGCCAAATACTCTTCATACCAAATCACGGCATTAATACCGCTGGCTTCGGCTCCACGCCACTTGAAGCCCATGGCCTTGGCAATGTCTTTCAGCGAGTAAAAGTGCAGAGGGAAAATAATGGCGTCGCGGATCATGATCAACAAGTCGTGCATTTGATCTTTGATGATCGCCTCGACGGTTGGAACGCAGTCATATTTCTCCCCTAGCCGACGCAGGACTTCTATTTCGTACCATCCGAAATGATAAACCGGCGCGGCAGGATAATCTTTCATAAATTGTAAAAAACCTTCAAAAGCCTGACGCTCTTCTGACGGCTTCTTGGCAACAAAGGAGTGATACATTTCTTGTTGGTGATCGACGACCAGTACACCAAACAAAAACTCCACGTCGCGCACTGGCGAAGACTCGACATCAAAATAAAGTTCCACGTCAGCGGGAGGAAACGGCACCGACTCCATCACAATCGTTCGGCCTTCGTGCAAGGAAATGGCTTGCATACGCAAGTGGTGCAGACGATCACGCGCGACCGTTGAGATTTTTGAAGCCAGCAAGTCGGCGTCGGCGGCCGCCAACTGACCGACGGACTTGACCCCGGCGCGATTCAACGCTTCAACCTCGCTTCGCCAAACGCGATTGATAATCGACAAGTCATCGCACTCCACGTTCTCCCCGCGACAAGTTTCAAACCACGGCGACTGCTTGCAACCGCTAGTCAAAAAATGCGGCGGCTTTACCCCAGCCAAAATCTTTTCGATTTCTTCAAGTGTTAATTTGAATTCGCTTTCAAACTCATCGAGAAAATAACTTTGCACCCCGCCTTCGGGCGACATCACATAACCCTGCGTCGGCTTAGTGGCTTGAATAAGTCCAAGGAGCTCGGCGTAAAACGCGCCTTGAAATTTGTAAACGTCTTGAATGTGGCGATCGCGTTTGATGTCGCAAGCGATGTAGTAATAATTGCCAAGACCAGAATTACCTTCGACGCGTTCCAAAATATCTGGATGACCAATCCAATGGCCGCGAATGAGCACGCCGCGCAAAATGGTTTGCTCACCGGCTTTCATGAGCTCTAAGGTACGCAAAAAAGCATCGTCAGGATCTTCGTTCTCCACTTCCACAAACTGACGATCGGCCAACAACTCGCGTTGCATTTCCGGCAGGAGGCCGTCGTCGATCAACCGCGTCAGCAAAGCATCATGCGTTTTCTCCGCCTGATGAGCGTCAAAATAAACCCAACTCGGGCATTTCAAATAATGGTAGAAAGTTTTCTCTGAAAGTCTCTTGGACATGGGCTAATTATAACATAAATGATTCATTTCCCCCTCCTTACCCAAGCCTGCCGGCAGGCAGGCAGGGAGGGGGCCAGGGGGTGGTTAGCAATAATAAAGACCTGACCCCATCTCTATTACGTTTACCACACCCTTCGTGAAGGGCGGGGTAAGGTAGGATGGGTGGCAGGCTAGTAGGTGACGCTTATGATGCGGCGGGGCTGGTGACAGGTTGGGGGTTTTTAAAAAAAGGAAGAGTGCGATCGGGTGTGCGCTTTCATCTTTGCGCATGGCGGGCGAGGAAAAGGAAACGCGCCCCATGAGGGACGCGTGTAGAGTTACTGAGCCGCGGCGGCACCAGCGAGGATGAGCAGGAGCTGGAGCCGCATCTGGGCGTCGACCGGCGTCATCTCCCACTTCAGGAGGGCGTCCAGTCGCATCGCGGCGTTGTGGAATCGTGACTGCCAGAGAACGTCCCCGTTGTCGATTTCGAGAGCGATGCCGGCCAGCCGCAGCTCGTTAAGGTGGGGCATGGCGACGAGCTCGCGTTCGTGGGAACGCAACGCCGGACGGCCCTTGAAGCATGCGACGAAGCGTGCCTGGCGCTCCGGTTCGCTCATGCCGTAGGCCTTCATGTATTCGATCTCGAAGTGAAGACGGCGGGGATTGGAGACCGATTCCTTTGCCGCCAGCGCCTCGACCATGGCCGCACGGTCATGCGCGAACTGCTGAAGAAATGGTAGCTTGGCGTGGTAGATCATCTCTGCGTCCACGCCCTCCATCGGTTCCTCGGTCATGGCGCGGGCAATCACCGTCGGGACTTCCGAGACAAGGCTGATGGCCACACCACGGCGTTCCATCCACTCGAGCGAGTTGATACGGAAGCCGACGGCGTCCGCGCCCGCACTCGCTAGACTCTTGAACATCTCGTCGAAACGCGGGACGTTGTAGACCCCATGGCTGATGCGACGGAAGTTCTCGTAGCCCCTCGTGTCTTCGCCCTTGAGTGGCAAGCCTATCTCCGGCGCGAGTTCGCGGATGAGGGCGAAGGCTTCTGCCATTTTTCCCTCGTCTTCGTTGCCCGTGAGGAAGTAGGCTCCAGGTTCGAGTGTGGAAGAGTGTAGCGTGAGGTAAACCGCGGTGGAATCCGCGTTCTTCGTGTAGAAGTCCACGAGCGAGCGCGGTTCCGGCCGGACGAAGTCCTTGTTGCCGATGGCGATGCCGTGCTCCACGTCCTCACCGCGATGGTCGCGCCAGTGCTGACCGTAGAAGTTGGCCGGCGTCGGATCGCTGAGCCACGGCCAGTTGTTGATCACGCCGTCCGGGTTCATCTGCGGGATGGTGACGATGCGGAAGCGTTCGAGCAGCTCGGCGAATGGTCCTCCGCTCGCGATGTCCTCCAGCAGGTGGAGGATGGTCAGCGTGCCGACCGGCTCCTCCGCATGGCAGTTGCCGGTGAGCGTGATCGACGGCATAGCCTTGTTGCCCATGCACACGCCCCAGATGGGCCATTCGTTGGAGCGCGAGCGTCCGATCTCTTCGAGCGTGATGTGACCGGCGCGTTGGAGCGCTTCCAGGCGTGCGCCCACCGCGGACGGATGTGTGTCCAGGTAGGAGTGACACACGATACTGGTGCCCTGGAGAGCGGCACGAATTGAGGTAGAGTCTGCAAACATGGAACACCTCGTTTGTCTATGGTTCCGCAACAACCTTATAGGTTGTTGGTGTTTATTGTCAATTTGCACTGCATAATCTCACATACATATTGCGCTTGACACTTTTGGATACCGGAGTAGGCTGGCCGTGGAGGCTCTTTATCATGGATACATCCGACCTTGGTAAGGTGAGTGTTTGGCCGACGTCCGGTCTTCCTTCTCGGGAGCTGACGGGGATCATTCGCGGGATCATGGAGATTCCTACGCCCTACGCGCCTCAAAAAGCTGACTCGCCACCCTTTAGCTACCCTGGCATGATTCTCGACCCTATGCTTGGTAGAATGGCTGACGGACTCACAGTGAAGCAGATCAATCACATCGG
>JBBTSK010000154.1:0-1266 GCA_038078795.1 Patescibacteria group bacterium | reverse complement strand
CGAGGGAAACGCGTCGACTCGCCGGGCTCATCAACCAGCTAGACCCGTCAGCCGTGGCCTGATCTCACCTACCGCCTACACATCAACGCCCGGTTTGAGCTTTCGCTCGCCGGGCGTTCACATTTCACATTTTAGTCAGCGTAGTACTCCTCCATGGTTTCGTACACCTCGCGTTGTGATGCCCACTCTACTAATTCGTCCTCGACCAATTCCCGCATGGCCGCGAAAAATGAACGCAGAACCGCATCGTTGTCATTATCAAAGGCCTCGGTCGCAAAATAAAAAGTGATTTTGGCCGGTCGCGTCCGGTCATCGTCCAAAGCAAACTCACGCACGAACTCGGCGATCATCGTCACGTCGTCTTGCGTGAACGGACAGCCGCCGCGCGGACAATCGACTTGCTCGTGCAGTGCAAAGCCGCCGACTTCGGCGAAATTGTCCACACGCGGCAAGGCTCCACCGCTCATAAGCAATTTACCATCCTCGTCCTCGTCAAACCCCAACGCGCCTATGCGGAATGGATGAAAAAACTGCTCGGCATTTTGCGGCGCCGGATCGTGGAAGTAATCTTTGATAATCGCCTTATCAGTCCACCCTTTAGGCCTGGCGGAAAGCGGCAGCGCTAAATAATGATAACCCACGCCGCCGTCAATGTAGGCCAGTCCGGCGCCAACCGCGCCGGCGTACCAGTCGCTATAACCGCCGCCGCCAGAGCAACCAAGATTGTTCTCCTCCCCCACCAACGCGTCAATGAGCGTCGTGCGTCGCTCGAACTCAGCGGCCATTTCAACATCGGTGAAGCGCGTCTTGGCGCTGATGTCGCAGTGCGTGCCGACTCCGTGCCCGCGCGCCAGCGCTTCAGCAAGCAAGTTGTCGCCGAAGCGTTTCATTCCAAGAGCCATGGGGATTTCGCTCTCAATCGTCAGCACGGCGTCGTACTCTTCGGCAATGTCCAGGCCGTGACGCACCAGGCCGGCTTGACGGTCAAAAAAAACTTCGTTGCTGGCCGCCTCGAGCCAATCACCCTCAAGATGAGTCATGGTTGTGATATACACCGGCCACTTTCGCGCGACCGCGTCCTCGGCGCTCTGGACGTTCGTCGTTTCTGGCACCACCTCTACTCCATCGCGCGTTAACGCATACCAAATCGCACCCGAAAGCACGATAAGGATAGCAAAAACAAATGCGATAATAGTCCCAAGCTGGCGTTGACTGTCGTGATGATTCATAAAAGCAATCCCCGAGACTTGTTTAGATCAGACCTCG
>JBBTSK010000153.1:0-1733 GCA_038078795.1 Patescibacteria group bacterium | reverse complement strand
CAACGTGGCTGTCAAAACCAAAAAGCCGGTGGGCATTTTCTCTTTGGAAATGTCTAAAGAGCAGTTGGTGGATCGCATGATCTGCGCCGAAGCCAACATCGACTTGTGGCGACTGCGCACCGGCCGGCTAAGCGATCGCGACGATGAATTCCCTCGCATCGGTGCTGCGCTTGGCGTGCTGGCCGAAGCGCCGATTTTTATTGACGACTCCGCCGGCTGTACTGTGCTGGAAATTCGCACCAAGGCCCGACGTTTACAAGCCGAACACGACCTTGGCCTGATCGTCATCGACTATATGCAGTTGATGGAATCGCGAACTAGCGGCAACCCAGACAACCGCGTCCAGGAAGTTTCGGAGATCAGCCGCGGCCTCAAACTCCTTGCCCGCGAGCTCAATATTCCGGTATTGTGTTTATCACAGTTGAACCGCGCGGTGGAGTTGGTCAAACCAGCCATCCCCAAACTGGCGCACTTGCGCGAATCCGGTTCGATTGAACAAGACGCTGACGTGGTGTTGTTCATCTATCGCAAATCCGCGGACAAAAACTACCGCCCCGACGACATCGCTCCGGAAGAAAAAAACGTGGCCGAGATCCACATCGCCAAACACCGCAACGGACCGACTGGAATGGTCAAATGTATTTTTGACGAAAAACGCGCCAGCTTTAAGAACATGGACCGGCGGGCCGCCCCAACGCAGAGCGCCACCCCTCCGCCGCCACCTCCTCCGCCTGCCCCGTCGCCGTTTGGATAATTAATAATCGACAAAATTCTATGTTCAATAAAATTAAAGCGATCAAAGACCTGCGCAACAAGGCCAAGCACATGCAATCGGCGCTGGCCGAAGTCCATTGTCAAGGCTCGGCTTGCTGGGGCAAAGTGACCGTCAATATCGACGGCAATCAGTCGATTGAAAAAGTCCACATCGATCCGGAGATGATGAACGACGCCGTCAAGCTAGAGTCGGCGGTCAAGGAGGCGATGAACGACGCCATGAAAAAATTACAAAAAGAGCTGGCCCACAAAATGAAAGACCTAGGCGGGATGGATATGTTTAAAGATTTAGGATTGGGATAACATGCGTAAATTCCCAGCTCCCATCCATAATCTTGTCGCCGCCTTTTCGACACTTCCGGGGGTTGGTCCCAAGACCGCCCTGCGGTATGTTTTTGCCTTGCTACGACAATCAAAAAGTGACGTGGAATATTTTTCCCGCTCGATGACAGCTTTGACTCGAGACCTCACCGTTTGCAAGCTTTGCAAAACGTATTCTGAATCCGAGTTGTGCGAAATTTGCCACGACCCGCGGCGTACAACCGAGGCCTTGTGCGTGGTAGCTGAACCGCGCGATATTTCCACCATCGAAGCAACAGGGGCGTATCACGGCCGCTATTTTGTTTTGGGTGGGTCACTTAATCCCGTCGAAGGCGTGACGCCGGACGTGCTCAACATTCGCGAGCTCTTGAAGCGCTTGGAGACTGAAGCAAATCTTCACGAAGTCATTCTGGCTTTTAGCCCCAACGTCCACGGCGAAACAACAATGCTCTATCTTTCAAAATTGATCAAAAAACTCAACCGCAAAACCACCCGGCTGGCGCGTGGTTTGCCTCTCGGTGCTGATTTGGAATTTGCGGATGAGATTACCTTGGGGGAGTCGCTGTCTGGGAGGCGTGAGGTCTAACTCGCTGATCCTTACTCGCCTTACCCGCCCTCGGGCCCAACGGTGCAGGTAC
>JBBTSK010000152.1:0-1458 GCA_038078795.1 Patescibacteria group bacterium | reverse complement strand
TGAATATGTTAAAGCCAATAAAATTTTGTTAACTACACTGTGAAGATTGTTGCTGTTATTCCAGCGTATAACGAAGGGGGGCGGATTGGGGAGACGATTCTCGATGCCGCTCGTTTTGTTGATGCTGTGGTGGTGGTTGATGATTGTTCTAAAGATACGACCGGAGTTGAGGCCCGGGCGCATGGAGCGCACTTGTTGACGCATCTCGTAAATTGTGGCCAAGGGGCGGCATTGCAAACCGGAATGGACTACGCTCTAAAAATTTTGCGGGCTGAAATTGTTGTCCACTTTGACGCCGACGGTCAAATGCGCGGGGAGGAAATTCCCATGATGGTCAAGCCGATTGTGGACGGGCAGGTCGACGTTACTCTCGGCTCAAGGTTTTTAGGCAAGGCGGAAAATATTCCTCTGGCTCGTCGATGGATGCTCAAAGCGGCGGTCGTCTTTACTTATTTGACTTCGGGTCTGTGGCTCTCGGATACTCACAACGGCTTCCGAGCTTTTTCGGCCCGAGCGGCCAGATCGATTCGTCTGCGTCAAAACCGCATGGCTCACGCTTCGGAGATTCTTGATCAGATCGGCGACAAAAAACTTAGCTATCGAGAGATTCCAGTGACGATTCGCTACACCGAGGCGTCGCTGGCTAAAGGTCAAAAAACGGGAGCCTTATTCCGAATCGTCTCTGACCTGTTCAAAAGTAAATTTATTCACTAGGGATCAGGGATCCCACGAATATGTTGTTCAAAATTCTTCTAGCGATCTTTGCGGTTGTGGTGATGGTCAGAGTTTTCAAACAGTATCGGGCGAAAAAAGTGGGCGCCAATTGGTTTGGTTTTTGGATGATTTTTTGGGTTTTGGTGATCGTCGTGTCTTATACTCCGCAGACGACGGACTTGATCGCACAAGTGGTCGGTGTCGGTCGCGGCGTGGATTTGATCGTCTATATTTCTCTGCCGATTATTTTTTACAGCATTTTTCGTTTGGTGGTGCGGCAAGACCAGCAAAACAAAGAGCTGACCGACTTGGTGCGCAAAATCGCCATTGATAACGCAGAAAAACCTAAAAACTAAAACCTGTTTTTAACTTTTTATGCGCATTGCCCAAGTCACGCCGGTTTATCCGCCTTACCGCGGCGGGATTGGGCAAATCGCCAAAGAGTACGGCGATCGTCTGACTGCGCTCGGCCACACGGTCGAGGTATTTACGCCGTGGCTGAAGATTGGCAACGCGGGGTTTTTGTCATGGTCACAACTGCGCCGTCTGCGTTCGTTTGACATCATTCATCTGCACTACCCCTTCTACGGCGCCGCCGAGCAGTTCGTCATCACCCTAGGGCTCTCCCCACTTATCCTCACTTATCACATGGACGCGACGGCTGACGGATTTAAGGGCAAAGTTTTTGATTTACATCGTAGATTGATCCAGCCGCTCATCTTGCGTCGCGCCAAAAAGATTTTG
>JBBTSK010000151.1:0-4007 GCA_038078795.1 Patescibacteria group bacterium | reverse complement strand
GATTTTACCGCTGTCGTCATCGGAAGGGATTTGGCTGGTGATCGGCACGTAGAGATAGTAGGAAGACTCAAAACCAGCTAGTGAATTGCTCGGCCAGGCATAAGGTTGAGGAACATATCCGTAGTCTTCTTCATCAAACCCACTTGGCATGTCCCAGGATTCGTCGGAGAAAGTGTCATCTCCAGGATCGTATTCCGCTTCATCGTAGACTGTGCCCGAAGCTTCGTCGTACAGCGGATCAATGGCGTTACCTGAACCATCAGTGACATCGGCCACGCTAATCGTGAAGCTATCATCGGCGGTCAACGAGACGCCTTCGATAATCAAGGTGTAACTTTCGTCATCAAAGGTTGCCGTCGCTCCGCCGAGCGCGGTCAAAGAGACGGAAGTACCAATCGGACTCTCTAAAATGTAGTTATCGACATCGATCACATTGGTATCGTTCATCCCTTCAGAAAAGACGACGTAGACCTTGCTCTGCGTGGCCATGGCGTAAGAAATGTAAGGAGAATCGGTGTCGCCGGCGCCAGTGGTAAAGGTAATGCGGTGAACGCCGTCAGCCGTGCCGTCGCCATCGGCGAGCAAGGCCCCGGTAACGCTGGTGATGGCCGCGTCATCTGGACTAGCGGTCAGTTGCAACTCGTACTCGGTGGTGGCTTCAAGAACGTCCGTGATGGTCAACTCAATCACTCCATAAGCAGAGGAATAAGAAACATCCGCGTCCATTTCCACGTCGCCGTTCATTAATTTGACTGTGTCTGTATTGACATCTGTTGTATCAAGGACGTCGTCAATAGAAATGGAGAAGTAGCTGGTGCCCACAAAAACACCAATTTCCTCATCAGTTGGTGATGAGCCAACCACTTCTGGGGCGGTCAGATCTTCATCCGAGGAAACTGTAAAGATTACATCATCGCTGGCGAGCATGGCCACTTCGTCTGCCGACTGAACTCCCGTGCCGACCACCAATTCATATTCACTGCCCGCGGTAAATTCAACATCGCTGACGTCAATGTAGACAGCGTCGTTGGTGTAATAACTGGTAAACGAGGTGAAAGCTCCAAGACTGACGAACTCGCCGGCGGTCAGATCAAACAAGGTAATATTAGCGCTGTTAAGCGTGCTGGTATCCATCTCGATGTTGAAATAGATATAGAAATACGAAGAATTCGCATCGAAAGACACGTCACCGTTATAAGGATAGGTTCCTGTGACATAAGGGACTTCGCTGGAGTCAAGAGAAAATCCTGCCGTGACGTTGAACTCAAAATTGTAAGCCTCAATAAGGGGGTTGCCAGCTAGATCAGTAACGCCGGTAGAAATGGCAAAAGTGTATGTTTCTGCAGAATCAAGAGGAAGGGAGGCCTCGTTAATGGCACATTCCAAGAAGGAACCATAAGGTGAATACGGATCATACACGCAGGCCAACAAATTTGTGGCTGGATCTGCCGAGGCAGTCAAAGAAACATTGTCACCAGCTAAGGTGTCTTCATCAACGGTTTCGGTGAACAAGACATAAATCGTATCCAAGCTTTCCTCGATATTGGAAACGCCAGCCGACGGATAGCTATAGTAGACATCAGGAAGTTCGGTATCACCATCATCGTTGAAGCCTTCTCCAGCGGCAAATTCCGTGCTGGAGCTCGTATTTTGTGGAACAGGGATTGACTGCTCAACAAAGTCAGTGGAGTTTTCGTTTTCATCTGTTGAGTTTCCGGAGAATTCGTCTTCTCCGCCAGTGGCCATCATCGCGGCCGTGGAATTATCAAGGGCTTTGCGCTCAATCGATTCACCAGCACTTGGAGCGGGAAATGCTGAACCTTCGGAGAAAAAGGAACTTCCCCAACCAACCAAATCAATCACTTGAGTGATTGCGGTTTCCGACAAACTAAGATACACCGCGCCGTCGCTTCCAAGGTCAGCCACCGCCGTTGAGTAGGTGGCGTCGGTGGAAACGCTCCCTCCGGTTTGGCTGGTGCCGATCAGAAAGAACCCACTGGCGGGGATACTGCTCGTGAACAGACTCAACGGAACTTCGATGTCATCGGTTCCGTCCCAGACGTGCAAAAAGACCGTTTGCGCGCCTGTGGAGCCCAAGTCAAAATCCGTATCGCTTGGATTGTAAATTTCAATGAACTCGTCAGAACTGTCGGTAAGGGAGGCTAATTTGACTTCACTGATTACCAACAAAGGAAGGATCACTTCTGTAACTTCTATGGCGGCATTGCCAACAACATCGGTTACTCCCGTGGAAACCGTGACCGTGTTGCCTGTGCCAAAACCCATGCTGGCAGCACTGGCGGTCAAAACGACACCCTCACCAAACGCTTCAACACTGGTGATGGTCGTCGTGTCACCAACCGCACTGGAGGCCAAGGTAAAATTTGAACTGACCATGGTGGCCTCATTGATCATTTCATCAAATTCAACCGCCACTTCCGTGTTGCTCAAAAAGTCAACAAAAGTAACGGTCGGGCCAGCGGTGTCTTCCGGTAGGCTGTAGACCTCCACCGCCGTCACGCTCGAGCAAGCCTCCATTTCATCTTCGTCAAAAACAGAAGCAGCAACACAAGAAATGGTAAAACTGCTATCAGTGGAATTTAGGTTACCAGCCAATGTGACAATCACTTCTGCGTGACCAACAACATGATCAACCGAAGAAATAGCAATAAGGTTGGTGCCAGAAACAGAAAAATCGGCGTCTGTCAGGGCACTGCCACCAGTTCCGTTCACCGCCTCATCAAAGGTCAGAATGATCTTTGATTGACCATTTTTCCAGTTGCTCACTGAAAAGGTAGGCGCGGACGCCTTGGCAAAAGGAATAAATACGCCTCCTTGCGCGCCAAACACAAGACTAAAGATCAGAAACGAAAATAACCCCCTTTTTAGTTTAGGGGCTCGTAAGTAAGACAAGCTTGTCATACGCTAAAAAAAATGAATAAGGACGTAAGGACGAATTAATTATATTATAACAAAAAAAATTGCTATTGTCACCCGATCTTATCCACAATTCACCTTAAAAAATCATCACCAGGAAGACAGTAAAGAAAACCAAGGCGATCATCACGTTCAACAAAGCGCCGGTCAATACGGCGGCTAAAGAATAGGAAGCGGCTTTGAAGGCTTTAAGATGATTTTGAAACTGCGCGATCTCGGCCAAGAAAACCCCGGCAAACAATCCAATAAACGCTCCAAATGGAGGAAAAATCACCAATCCAAGCAGAAGCCCAATCATTCCGGCGATCAAGGCCTTTTTGCTTGCCCCGCCAAACTTGGCGCCGATGATGCCGGAGGAATAGTCAATCACCACCGTGATCAGCGCCAAGGTGGCGAAAATGATCAAATCACCGCCGCTTAAAGTTTCAAATCTGCCGATAGCGGCAAAAGCCACTGTCAGTAAAAACATCAGCGGCACCGCGGGCAAAGAAGGAACCAAAGTCAGGCCAGCGCTCAACAAAAGCAAACCGGAGAACAAGATGTTCAAGGCCACAAACTAATCTTATTATTTCTTTCCAGAGCAACACCCCCGATGAAAGGCGTGGACAACAAGCGAGGCAACAGCGCCATAAATAAAGCTTAGCACGCCGCCCCAGACAATGCTCCCGACGGTGTAACCGACGAAACCTGGAAAGGTGAGCTTGAGTGAAAGCAGATGAAAGGCGAGCACTTCGTTGCTGTACGGGTAGATCATCGGCCAAACAATGCAGATGATATACAGGAGCACGATGAACACGCCGACGCGAGCCGCGTGCGTCATTGAGGGAGTCGTCATAGCGGATTGAGTTAAGAGAGGCCGTAAACCGGCCGATTACATACATAATACATCTGTCAAAAGGAAAACACACGGCGCCTGTTTATCCCCCACGAGCCGTCCGGCGACGAATGGCCAGGACAATCATGACGACGGCAAGCAAGGCGAGGAGCGCGCCGACCCACCGCCAATCGATCCCGCCGCCATCGCTCGCGGCCGCGGGACGATCCGCAAGGTCTTCCGCCGCCAAGCCCTT
>JBBTSK010000150.1:0-1749 GCA_038078795.1 Patescibacteria group bacterium | reverse complement strand
GAATCTGGCGGTCTGACGTTTGCTTCCGCCAAGTGGCAGATGGACGGTAGTCCGGATACGCTTCCGGGGAATTTTTTGCGTACCGTGCGGGTTCGGCCAGTTGAGCGCGACGTCAGCTGTTTGATTGTCTCCGGCGGCGGGACAGAGGACGAAGACACGCGGGAGCTAGAGAGCGAAGTTAGTTGGACAGACATCGCCGGCAGGACGCAAAACGTGCTGTTGACGTCGCTGGCAACCCGCTGGGAAGATCCACAAGGCAGTTGTTTTGAACCAACGATGGCTGATTGTTTTGAGACAGACATCTCGGAGGCGGAATGGTTTGGCGGTAAGCAGTTGCGCGAAGTTTATATCTCCAATTCTTGTCCGACCGCCGTGACAGTATCCTCGATCACCGTCAACTGGACTAATAGCAAACTGATTCAGCAAGTATTTTTTGGCAACTCCAAAGTTTGGTCGGCTAGCGGTCCTGGGACGCCAAGCGGCGACCAACCGTCGGGGACCGTTCTTGATATTCAAGACGAAACACTCTCCGCCGCGGAAACTCTGGAACTGCAGAAAACCCAGTTCACCGGGTCGATGAGCGGGACAACCGTTCAAGTCATCTTTACATTTTTAGACGGGTCGGTTGTTGACACCGGTCCGTTCATTCCATCCAATTAATATGCATCGAGGATTTACTTTAATTGAAGTCATCGTCTCGCTGGGCATCATGGTTATAGTTTTGCCAGCCACCACGATCTTTTTGTTGCAGTTGCTTGAAGAGCAAGGCACGGCGCAAGCTGAACTGCAAATGGAACAAGCCGCTTCGTTGATCTTGTCCGAACTGCGGACGGAATTGACGTCAGCCAGCGCGGTGACGATTTCAGCGTCAACAACTGGTGACGACAATGGCGTTTTGGTATTTGTCGACGCGGATGGAGAGACGGTTACCATTGATCGCCCAACCGTTGGTGAGCTTCGGCGCCTCCGTTTTACTCGCGGCGCAGACCCGGCAGTTTATCTCACTTCCAATGACGTTGATGTGGCTGTTTGGCGCGTCGAGGCGGTGAGGGAAGCCTCGGCCAATGCCTTGACCGGGATTCAGCTGGCAGTAGATTTTCGTCTACTTAATCCCGCGGTCACTGTTTATCGTCAGGTGGATTTTGTTGGTCAGACGACTGTCGCCTTAGCTCCTCAAACGGACGAATTATAAACTTTATGAATCATAATCGCGGGACAGTATTGCTTCTACCCATGTTGATCATTGCCGGAGCCTCCTTGGCATCGTTGTTCGCTATTTCACAAGGCGGGATTGACGCCTTGCGCACGGTGGTGGCGGAAGAAGACGCTTTGGAAGCGCGGGCAGTTATTTTTGGATGTTTTGATGAGCTGTTGATTCAGTTAGTCGGTGATCCGAATTTTTCCGCCACCTCGCTCAGTCTCGGCCCTGTGGCTTGTGACGTAATCGTGGCCGATCTTGGCGACAATGATCGGATAGTTGCTTTGACTTATACGACGCAAGGGATTACTCGACGCCTGGAGGCGAATCTTTCTGTTGATCCAGTAGTGGTTACTGTTGTTCGCGAAGAGATGGAGTGATGTTTATAGATGAACGCGCCATGTTGGAGTTCCATCAGGGCGCGTTGATGTTGGGCTTGGGCCTACGGCGGATCGCTTTCAGGCGTGAGCCAGCAGTCGGCCGGCGTCAAGGGCACGAGCGTTTCGTTTTCGGGGACGGAACACGTGGCCGTCGCCTCAATCGCCCACTCT
>JBBTSK010000149.1:0-11589 GCA_038078795.1 Patescibacteria group bacterium | reverse complement strand
CGCCACCGCGTCCTACACCCGATGTTTGATTTCTTTCATCTCGGTCTCTGAAGCCGCGCCAACATTGATCACCGCCACTCCGCCAGCCAACTTGGCTTTGCGCTCCTGCAATTTCTCTTTATCAAATTCTGAATCTGATTGTTCCATTAAAGCTTGGATCTGATCGACGCGTGCTTTGATAGCCACAGCCTCGCCACGACCTTGCACAATAGTTGTGTTCTCTTTATTGGCCACCACCTTGCGAGCATGACCCAGATCCGCCAGCTCGACGTTTTCCAATTTCAATCCAACTTCTTCGCTGACCACTTTTCCACCAGTCAAAATAGCGATGTCTTCGATCATGGCTTTGCGGCGATCGCCAAAGCCTGGGGCTTTAACTGCCAAGGCGGAAAATCCCCCACGCAGTTTGTTGACAACCAGCGTTGCCAAAGCTTCGCCGTCAACATCTTCAGCGATGATGACGATCTGCTTTTTGCCGACCGCGGCCAATTTTTCCAAAAGCGGCAAAATGTCGGCGACGGAGCTGATTTTTTTGTCAGTAATCAGAATGTCGATGTCTTCATAAACCGCTTCCATCCGTTCCGAGTTGGTGACCATGTAAGCGGAGACGTAACCTTTGTCGAATTGCATTCCTTCGACTACGTCAACATAGGTACCCAAAGTTTGCGACTCTTCAACGGTAATGACGCCGTCCTTGCCGACTTTGGCCATCGCCGCGGCAATCATTTTGCCGATCTCTGGATCATTGGCCGAAATAGCGGCCACGTGTTCAATCTCATCGCCTTGCACCGGCTTGGCGACGTTGTTTTTCAAGTGAGCGACCATAGCCAGAACACCTTTTTCCATTCCTCGGCGAATGACTTGCGGGTTGGTGCCGGCGGTGACGTTGCGCATCCCCTCTTCCACCATGGCTTGAGCCAGAATGGTGGCCGTGGTTGTCCCGTCGCCGGCGTCGTCGGCCGTTTTGGAAGCGACTTCTTTGACCAACTCGGCTCCCATATTTTCAAACTTGTCTTCGAGCTCGATCTCTTTGGCCACGGTCACGCCGTCCTTAGTGACTGTCGGCGAACCAAAACCGCGATCCAAAATGACGTTGCGACCTTTTGGCCCTAAGGTGACCTTGACCGCGTTGGCCAGTTTGTCCACGCCGGCCTTTAAAGCGTGGCGCGCGTCTTCGTTGAACTTGATTTGCTTAGCCATAGAATTATTTGATTACGGCGATGACGTCATCCATGCGGATAACCAGATATTCCTCCTTGTCGACTTTGATTTCATCAGGGGCGTACTTTTTGAAAACGACTTGATCGCCAACGGCCACGTCCATGGTCGCACGACTGCCATTGTCTAAAACCTTGCCTGGACCAACAGCGATGACTTCCCCGCGCTCGGGGCGTTCCTTATCCACGGTGTCTGGGAGAATAATCCCCGAGGCCGTGACCTCCTCTTTGGACAAGGCTCGCACAATAATATGATCTCCGATAGGCTTGAGCATAGAACAAAAATAAGGATTAGGGGGGAACATTAGCAGTCGACGGCATCGAGTGTCAAGTAAGGGCGGGATGGGGTCAGGTCTTGTACCAGATACAAGACCTGACCCCAAACGAAGAGGCACGGGGCGTCGTGCCTCGTGCCTGGTGAAGTCGCAAGTCGCGATTCAAATGACCAGCATCAGAAGTAGAAATGCGGACAGTGGGTGGTGACGAGCACGTTGGCCTCTTCGGCGCCTTTGGGGCAGTCGATGCGCATCGTGCCATCACCGGAGTTGAAGATCATCGCGGAGATAGCGTCATCCTTCAAACTTCCCCGACAACCGCGAAAGTCGAGTTTCCAGCCAGGGAAGATCACTTCGAACATCTTGCGTTCGGGATCCTCGCCCTCTTCGACAGATACTTCGGTCTTGGGACGAAGACCGTCGACGCACTTACGGACTTCGTGGTAGATCGGCGGCTTGATGCCGACAGACATGATCGTGATGCGGAATGACATGGAAGCCTCTTGGGGACGTCTATCTGTACATCAGTGAAATAAATCTGTCAATCCTCGCTCAATCGCAGAGTCATAGCCATGGAAAAAGCCAACAGTGCTAGACCTTGCCAAGAGGACCACAAATAATGATCAAAAAACACGACCACAAGGATGACTGTACCGAGACTGATGCCGGCAATGGCGCCAATCGACCCGCGACGGATGGCGGCGTAATTAAGGCGATCAACACTGCCGGCCCAGAGAATGACGGCAATCAATCCCAAGATCCCGATCTCGCCAAGCACAAGCAGGCCGACGTTATGCACCGGCTGATAAGCGTAACCCGGCTGATCAGGTTCGATGATCGCCAGTCTTTCTGTGTAGGCTCCAAGTCCAACACCAATCAGGATGTTGCCGGCGAGCACTTTCGGAAACACCTGATACTGTTCAAGTCGTTGGTCGATCGACTGCTCTTCAAGTGGCAAAACGACGTCAAAACGAGAAAAGGCTTGCTCGGAAAAAATCCCAAGGGCGATCGCCAATGACAAAAAAGTGATGGATAACATCGGCAAAGCCAGACGCGCTTTCAGGCGATGCTTGTACAAAAGAAGCGCGCCACCGACAGCAACCGCGGCGAGGAATGAAAGCCATGCCGAGCGGGAGAATGTAATGACGAGGGCAAAAGAAAGAAGCGCGGAAAGTAAATGCGTAATTGGTAATTGGTAATTGGCGACACGGATCGGTCGTCTAAGAAACATCAGAACGATGAGTCCGATTGCAAGAAATCCGCCAAAAACATTGGGATGATTAAAGGTGCCGTAGGCGCGGAGGAATCGGCCGCTGACATCCTCGATCACCGCCTGGCCAAGTCCGGCCGCTTGATGACCGGCCAGCCCCAGCCAAGAGGAAGCCGGAGAAAATCCCGCGTAGACTTGAAAAATGCCGATCAAGCTTGGGATGACAAGACCAAGGACAAAAGCCATCAAGGCTCGATGATGATTAACCCGGCGGTCGAGCAATAAAATAAAGAGTATGGCGCCGATCACCAAATGACCCCAAGCCACGAGCGATAAATCCGGGTCTTGCGAAAACGGGACTGAAATCAAGGCGGCGAGCACAGCGATGCCAAGAAAACGCGTCGGGGCGCGATGCGCTTTCAAAATTTGCAATCGCTGACCAAGAAAAAATGTGACGATGACGAGGAGCTCAACCGCGTAAAGGCTGAGCGTTCCATATTCAAACGGCTGACCGTTGATCAGTTTTTGATCAAAAATATAACGCGTCTGCCACGGGAGCAGAAACAAAATTACGTAGACGAGATTGGGGAAGTATTTTTGCATAATTTGCGTCAGCGCGCTGATCCTTACTCGTATTCCCCTTCGACCAATTGCAGAACTCGCTTCTCGATCGTCGCCTTCGGCTTGGTCTCGTACGCTCAAACAGGCTGAATTGGCCTGCGGGAAACACTTCGTTCGTTCAGCGCGTTAACATCTCTAGTTTAGCAGAGAACTCCGCCCGGCGGTCATTGGGATGAAACTTGAGCATCTGGTCGCTGACAATCACGCGGCTATCTTTGTTGGCCAACGATTGAATCTCGGCCGGCAAACGCGACTTTTGCAAGCGGCGAAAGACCGGCTCTAAGAGTCGTCCCAAATCAGGGTGGCCTTTCCAAGTTTTGACGCGACGCGGTCGAGCCGGCGCGACTCCGTAGCTATTGGGAAACAACCCGGCGGCCCAATCATTCAGGCGCGTAACGTTGGCGGCCTGATTCCGATCCGCCATCGGCACGAGCGACCGCACCCACTGCGCCAAATACCAATCCTCCTTACCAAGACGCACCACGCGCAAATCAACGGCGTCAGTCGAGGCAAAAAAAGAAAAACACAGCGGATCAACAGCGCCGATTTTCGGTCGCCGGCCGAGCAGGGCGAAAGGCAAGACGACAAAAGCGCGGGCCGTCCACATCCGACCGGGCTTGACCACGACAAACAAATCAATATCGCTCTCTGGCTTGGTGTTCATCCAAGCCATGGTGTTGCAAACAGCCAACATTTTAACCATTGGCAAAAATGCCAAATAGCGACAGGCACGGCGCAGGCGCTTAAACTTTCTGGTGGCGTCGAGAAAACGAGCGTGTCGAGTCAGGATCATCGATAACTGCCCGCGCCGCACAAAAAATCCATCTTGAGTTTCAAGACGATCCGCCAGCCAAGGGCTCTTGGCCAGACAGAACAAAACTTCCTCCAGTCGATAAGCAACCTGCGGCCCGGCCAACCATTTCCACACTTCAAAACCGGTCAGTGGATATTCAAACAAGGAAAAAAAGGCCACGGCGCGAAAGATGGATTGTTCAAGATCGGTTGGCATAGCCAACGTCTTTATTTTTCTTTCGAAATACCACCCACTGCTGTCCGACCATAAACAAGTTAGAGATGAGCCAGTACAAAGCCAGCCCGCCAGGCAAACTGGCGCCGATGACCACGGTCATCACCGGCATCAAGTAGAGCATCGACTTATTCATTGTGGCCATCATGGCCTCGTCTTTGGAACCGGCTTGACCAGCCACCGCTTTAGGCGGACGATTGGTGATCATCATCTTGGCCTGCACATACTGGACGATACCGGCGAGGATTGCCAAAGTGATGTTGGGAACGGTCAGATCAACTTTGTTCAAAAAAACCGGATCGAGCCGCCCTGGATTAGGCACGAATGAATAGAGCGCCTCAAGACTTCCCGAGTTCAGCCCAGCAGACAAAACTTGATACAAAGCCAACAAGATGACCAACTGCACGATCAGCGGCAAACAGGAAGCCAGCGGATTGACCTTCTCCGTTTTGTAGAGCTCCATCAACTCCTTGGCTTGTTGTTCTTTTTGATCTTTGGTGCGAGCTTTAATTTCGTTGACCTTAGGCTGCAAATCCTGCATCGCCTTTTGTGATTTGAGCGACTGGCCAGACATCGGCAAAAGCGCCAAGCGAATGATGACGGTCAAAGCGATAATGGCAAAACCAATATCATTGCCAGGAACAACGTCATACAACCAAACCAGCAGGTTAAACAGCGGTTGATAAAGAACGATGAAAAAAATGTTCATACCTCCTTACTCATTACTCTTTACCTCTTCTTTAACTTCTTCTTTTTCTTCCAAAGATTTCCCTTCCTCCTGCACGTTGATCTTCCAACCGGTCAACTTGGCGGCCAGACGGACGTTTTGTCCGCCACGACCGATGGCCAGAGAAAGTTGATCAGGACCGACGGTGACCACCGCTGATTTATCCGCCTCTTTCAATTCTGTTTTAACGACTTTGGCCGGCGAAAGGGCGTGAGCGATGTATGACGCGGGATCATCGCTCCACTCGACGATGTCAATCTTTTCTCCGCCGATTTCGGAAATAATCGTCTGAATCCGCGTGCCGCGCTGACCGATGCAGGCGCCAATCGGGTCGATCTGGTTATCGTCGGTAGCCACCGCCACTTTAGAACGCGAGCCGGCTTCCCGAGCCAATCCATTAATGCTGACAACGCCTTCGCCAATCTCCGGAATTTCCGTTTCAAACAAACGACGAACAAAATCTTCCGAAGAGCGCGAGAGAACCAACTCCGGCCCGCGCGGACCAATAGCCACTTCGCGAAGCAAAAACTTCATCCGCTCTCCGGCGTTGTAGCGCTCAGTGGGAATCTGATCTTCAGCGCGCACCACCGCCGTAGTCCGTCCGATATCAACCAAAACGACTCGGCCTTCTTTACGCTGAATCGAACCCATAACGATCTGCCCTTCTTGACCTTTGAACTCGGCGTAAACAATCTCCCGTTCGGCCTCACGCAACTTTTGGGTGATAACTTGCTTGGCGGTTTGGGCAGCCATGCGACCGAACTCGCCCGGCACTGACAAACCGATGCGCATCACGTCGCCAAGTTCAGCGTCTGGCTTAAGCTTTTTTGCTTCCGAAATCATGATGTCCATTTTGGGATTGAAACGCTCTTCCTCCTCCCCTTCAGTGGCCGCGGCTGGGGATGCTTCCGCGCTCGGCTTAATACCGGCATCACGCGCCGCTTTAGCCGCCTCGCGCCGCTCCAAATCGGCTTGTTTGATCGCTTCCAATTCTTCTTCGCTGATATCTTCAACTACTGTTTTAACGTCAAAGACTTTGATCTCCCCGGACTCTGGATCAAAAACCACTTCGGCATTCTGATTTTTCTCACCGAAATCTTTACGGTAAGCGGCGGCCAGGGCGATCTGGATCGTCTCTAAGACAGACTCGTAAGCGAGCCCTTTTTCCTCACAAATCTGACGAATAGCTTGTTCGATGGCTGATGACATAGGTGGTTCTTAATAAACTGAACCCGTCATTCTGACGAGTCCATCACGAAAAGAAGGATAACACATCAAAAAAAGTCTGTCCACATCCAATAATCGAGCCTTGCCAAAGATCTTTATGGTCATGGTCGCAGAGGTTGGGTCTGCCGAAGAGGCTGAAGGAATACAAAGCGATTAGATCACATCATCAATTCCGTCCGTGCCCTCAATAGTTTCTTCCACATCGAAATCGCTTTCGTCATCAATATCCACTCCGAACGAATAATTACCGTAAAACGTATCTTCTATATCATCTACGTTTTGATTCCAATTCTCACCGTATATCGCTTCGGCAGTTGCTTCGCTATCAATAGCGCGAAGTTCTCCATCGCTTCCAACGCCATAAACGGTTCGCACTGTGATAAATTTCACCATCTTTTTCCCCGGATGATACGTAACATTCTTGCCAAGCGAAATTGATGCCATCATGCCGTCAGTGACGATCTGCAGATCATCAAAGCCGTCATACCATGTGAAGTAGACTTTCTCGTTTGGAAATGCGTGGCGTTTGCCATCTTCGCCATAATAATAAACTGCGCGACAAGGATCGTTGACATCCTCACCACCAGCGCATGCCAGTTTGATCAACGAGCCCTCTTCTGCAGTATCAACTGCTGCTTCTTCCTCCTCATCCGATGTCGCCGCACTCACGGTCACTGTAGTTGCACTGCCAGTGCCTTTATTATCAGATGCATCACTGCATGTGACATAAGTGCTGTACGTTCCTGACGTATCAAACGTATAGCTTTTGCTCGCAACGCCGGATGTAAGAGTCATACTACCTGCGTCCGTCCCATCAACATACAACGAACAGCTTGTGACGCCGACAGCGTCAGAATAACTGGCGGAAAATGTTGTAGCCGTTGATTGCGTTGCGCTTGTTGGTGTTACGCCACCAACGCTTGGCGCGGTTGTATCCGTCGTCGTTGTTGTATCCGTCGTCGTTGTTGTATCCGTCGTTGTTGTATCCGTCGTCGTTGCAGTACCTGTAACCGCCACCGTAACCGATGTGCCGGTGTTGTCGTTCCCAGCATTGTCGTAGCATCTTGCGTACGCGCTATAACTGCCGGAAGACGAGAATGTATGCGCGTAATAATAGTCGCTTGAAACGCTATCATACGACATAGCGCCAACGAGGCTCGAGTTCAAGTACAAGGAACATGATGCCACTCCAGACAACGCGTCGCCTGTCTCAACAACAAATTGTGTCGAGGTTCCTGTCTCTGCGGTGGTCGGTGTAAGCACGCTGACGACTGGATCAGTAGCGTCAACCGTAAATGTTACCTCTGCGGTATAGCCGGCATTCATGGTCTCATCAGTGGCGATCAAATACGCGGTATGCTCTCCATCAGCAAGAGTCGCCGTAGATGTGTAGTATTCTACAGACGGTAAAACTTCCCACGAACCGCTATCAATTTGTATTTCATAAAATGAAATCTCCGCCCCCTCATCATCTACGGCCGCGTCCCATGTGAATGACGGCGTCGTGTCGTTTGTGTAATCACCGTCATCCATAACAAAATTCTCTGGCGCGTCCGGTCCATAGTTGTCATACACAAGAATCCCACCGGCGGCGCCAACCGCATACTGCACGCTAGCGGTGACTGCGGAAACATCATACACGCCACTTAATGTGTTATTCATCGTGGGCTCCGCGAACGTCAGACCATCCGTCGTTCTCACGACAGTTCCGCTATTTCCAACGATGGTGCCGACGGTCGAGCTAACCATCGCAATATCAGAAACAGTCTCGGAAGTACCAAAATCAGAAAGCGTAATTTGCGTCCACGTCGCGCCACTGTCAGTGGTTTTCAATAAGAGGCTGTTTTCACCGGCAACGTATGCTGTTGATGAACTAACCGCGTCAATTGTATAGAAATCGTCTGTTGTTACATACGACACCTCCGACCACGTCGTACCGCCGTCCGTTGAGCGTTGAATTCTACCGTTTGTGCCAGCAACCCAAACAACGGATGTTGAAACAGCATCAACAGAACGCGCGTCTATGCTAGCCGTGGCTACGTTCGTCCATGAACTTCCAGCATCCGTGGTCTTCAAAATCATGGTGTCTTCGCCAACTGCCCAGCCAATGCTTGATGATGCCATCTGCACGTCATAAAGCGGATCCATACCAGATGAGTAGATATTGCTCCACGTCACACCATCATCTGTTGACTTCAAGATCGTCGCATTTTCACCAACAGCGAAAGCAAGACTTGATGAATAAACATCAACGTCATTCAAAATAATACTCACGCCAGAAGTGCCACTAAACCAATTTGCGGCATCAGTATTATAGATCACTGTCCCACCATCGCCGACTGCAATACAGGCATGCAACGCAGAGCAGTCAAGTCCATACAGACCGCTTGTTGTCGGAGACGTGGCATCAATCCATGCCGCCGCATGAACGTTGCGAGTGGACATAAGAAACCCCGCAAAGAGTAGACAGCTCATAACGGCTATCTGCGTTGTTCTAGTATATTTCATAAAAAATAATTACTTAACTCATTTGAATGATAGCAGATAAAACCAGTTTTCCACAGTGGCGTTTCAAAAATGTTAAATTCCTTGCAAATGGGTGATCTCGGGCTTAGCAAAATCATTGAGAATAATGGCAACGACGTCGAAACGATACGGCTTAGCCTCCCAAGCCGACTGACGCAAAAACCACTCCCCGACCGCCTCTAAACTCTTGCGCTTCTTGGGCGTGACCGCATCTTCGGGATAACCGCTCTCCAAAGATTGTCGCGTCTTGACTTCAACAAAAACGACCTCTCCGCTTGCGGGATCCAAACAGATAAGATCGACTTCTCCAAATACGCAGCGCCACTGTCGTTCCAAAATCTGGTAACCCAACTCTGTTAAAAAATCGAGAGCCATGCCCTCCCCTAAGTTGCCGAGCTCTCGCCGATCATCCATATCAACGACTGGGTTTGGGCAAATATTTTTCTTTCTCTTGGCGAGCTAATATCGCCGCCCTTTCGGCCGGGATTACTTTCACCACGTAACGCACGATCAATGCCACCCAAACGCCAACACCCAGCGCCCAAATGAGGTACCAAAACCGCGCTCCAAGCAAAGGAATCTCTTCAAAAGAAAAAAAGAACAACATCAAACCGAGGATGCCCATGGTAACTCCTAGACGCCCCAGTCGACTAAAAACCTCAGTTACTTGTTTGTCTTCGTGGCGGTGGGAGGCCACCATCCGGATAATCGCCCCAAAAACCAAAAAAACGGCAAAAAGAATGAACAACACTCTCTCGCTCCCGGTGGTCAACGGGGCGGGGGCGGTATTCAACCAGAATGACGGGCGGACTAAGGGGCGCAGGTCGATCATAGTGGACGAGTTTTATCACGAGGTCCGACGGAAGACAAGACCCCAGTGGTACGGCCCGGGAACGAAAGCGTGGTCAAGGGAAAATCCGTGTTTGACGAATAAGCTCTCAGCCATGGCAGGACTGACCCGCTCTCTCGGCGCCGGACCAAGCGGAGAAGCGACTTGGCTCCAATCCGCCACCACCACCGTGCCATCAATTTTGCAAGTGCGTCTGGTTTCCTCGGCGAGATCGTCAGCGTGTTTGACCATGAATAAATTGTTGACAACGAGCACAAGGTCAAACGTCTGATCAGCCACGCGCACGCCGTTTGGTCGTTCGATGTCGGCCCACAAGGGATCGACGTTGTGCAGGTTGTCCAAACGCGCCCGACTTTGGATCGAAGAGAGAACATTTTTTTGAATGTCTACGGCAAAGACTCGACCATCGGCGCCAACCAAGCGGGCGGCGGGAAAAATAAAATGCCCAACCGCGCCACAACCGAAGTCGGCCACAGTGTCGCCTTCTTTTATCTCGCCCTCTTTAAGAATCAGGCTAGGATCAAGAAGCTGAGTGTTAACTGTTTGCTGGATCATAAACCTATAAACTACTAAAAAGAGGACCGAAGACTCCAATGATGATGCCTTGAATGACGTTAGTCATAACCAAAATTCCCAGAAAACAAACAAGGCTTCCAAGCAACTTGTAAAACAGGCGCGTTCCGCCAGGGCCAATCTTCGTCTCAGCAAATTCACTGCGCCCGAGAAAATCCAAATAGAACTCAGTTTTCCAAACCATGTGAAAACCAACGAGCACGATGAGCAGTCCAATAATGATGCGCCACATGTCCTTACAGTATAAGCGAAAACGCCGCTGAAAACAAAAATCCGCCTGAAGGCAGAATGGAAAATCCCCAACATAGCCTGAAAGGCGACGGTGGAATGGCGAAGTGGGATGGTGGGCGCTGTAGGAGTTGAACCTACGACCTACTGCGTGTAAAGCAGTCGCTCTAACCAACTGAGCTAAGCGCCCATGGCAGGCAGGGTAGCAAATTTATCTTTTCTTGACTAGTTTGGTATATGCTTAAACTTGAGGTACAATAAAGGCATGGCCAAGCCAAAGGGTAAAGTAAAAATAGAGTGGTCACCTGATTTTGCTTACGCGATCGGGCTGATTACGACGGATGGCAATCTTTCTCCAGACGGCAGACACGTCAACTTCACGTCAAAAGACCTTGAACTCATAAAAAACTTTCACCGTGGACTTAGGATAGAAAATCATATCAGTAAAAAAGCTCGCGGCTGTGAATCGGATAAAAAGTACTTTGTAACGCAATTTGGCGATGTTCTCTTTTACCGATTTCTTGAAAGCATCGGTTTGATGCCAAATAAGTCGCTGCGCCTTTGTAGCGTGAGTGTTCCAGATGAATACTTTTTTGATTTTCTTCGCGGGCACTTTGACGGTGATGGGACGTTTTACAGTTATTGGGACCCGCGATGGAAATCAAGCTATATGTTTTACACGGTCTTTATCTCGGCAAGTCAAAACCACATCAAGTGGCTACAAAAAGAAATCCATCGCCATTTGGGTATTCGTGGCCACATCTCGATCTCGAGCCACATGGCCACCACAAAAATGTCGATTGCCTATCAATTGAAGTACGCCAAGGCCGAGTCCCTTCTCCTTCTGCCACACATCTACCCAACCACTGATGTGCTCTGCCTCAAACGCAAGCACTTGAAAATTATCAAGGCTTTATCTATACTCGTGAAGCTGTAAATAGGCGGACGTGGAGAAACTGGTAAACTCGCTGGCTTGAGGGGCCAGTGACTGCAAAGTCTTGAGGGTTCAAGTCCCTCCGTCCGCACCAGAAAAATTCCGAATCATCTTCGGAATTTTTCTTTTGCGGGTTATCTAAAACTTGCGTTCACGTCGAGTAATGACTTTGAG
>JBBTSK010000148.1:0-8204 GCA_038078795.1 Patescibacteria group bacterium | reverse complement strand
AATGATGTCGTATTCCAAAATCTCCACCTCTTTGTCGCGACCAAGTTCAGCCGCCGTGGTGATGGCTTTGACCCCGAAGGCGTAAACCACCGAACCGGTGGCATGGGCTTTAAGAACGTCGGCGTCGGTGATGTTGCCAAGCCCCTTAGCCACAATCTCCACCCCCACGGCTTCATGTTTGATTTTTTCCATCATGCCAAGCACCGCTTCAAGCGAACCGAGCACGTCGGCGCGGATGATGATGTTCAAAAGTTGCTTGCCTTCTTTGGATTCGACCGTTGGCTGACGACTGATAGTTGAAGTATCTGCCACTCCGCTCTTGACCGGCTTGTCTTTCATTTTCTCCAGCGCCTTGGCATCTTCAGGAACTTCCAAAACATCGACAACCGATGGCGCGGCTTTGAATCCCAAAACTTTAACCGGCGTCGACGGCGGCGCTGTTTGCACCAGCTCTCCGCGCCAGTCTTTCATCGAACGCACCCTGCCATACAAAGCTCCACGCACCCCGATGGAGTCGCCGACTTTGAGCGTCCCCGATTGCACCAAGACCGTAGCCACCGGCCCGGCGCCTTTGTCGATGTGCGAGTCGATGATCGTCCCGGCCGCGCGCCGTTCAGGGTTGGCAACAATTTTCTCTTTCTCCATTTCGTTGACCAACAACAGCATATCCAGTAGTTCATCAATCCCAGTGCCGACTTTGGCCGACACAGGCACGATTAACGTCTTGCCACCCCACTCTTCCGGAATCAAATTCAACTCCGCCAACTCGGCTTTAACTTTCTCCACGTTGGCGTCGGGCTTGTCGATTTTGTTGATGGCCACCACGTACGGCAACCCGGCGGCTTTGATAATGTTGACCGCTTCTTTGGTTTGCGGTTGCACGCCGTCGTCGGCCGCCACCACCAGAATAGCGATGTCCGCCACTTTGGCGCCACGCGAACGCATCACCGTAAAGGCTTCGTGGCCCGGGGTGTCGATGAAAGTGATCAATTTATTTTTGCGCACCACTTGGTAGGCGCCGATATGCTGAGTGATGCCGCCAGCTTCCGACTCCATGACGTGGGTGGTGCGAATGGCATCGAGGATTTTGGTTTTGCCATGATCAACGTGACCCATGACCACAATCACCGGCGGACGCGTCACCAGATTCTCTTTAGCTTCGCCACTGACCATTTCCTCCAAACGCTTGGAACCGGCTTCGTCGGATTCAACATCAACTTGCGCTTCTTCTTTGATCGCCTCGTAACCCAAATCCTCGGCCACGATCGCCGCGGTATCGTAGTCGATGCGTTCGTTGAGCGAAGCCAAAATGCCGTTGCGCAACAACTCTTGCATGACTTTGGCGATCGGCAACTCCAGGTGCGTAGCAAAATCGCGCACGCTGACCACGTTGGGCAAAGTGACTTTTTTGTCTAGCACCGGCTTCTCGCCACTGCGTTGCGCCTCGGCGCGAGCCATCTGCTCGTCGCGCTTCAAGGTCAAACGGTCGCGGCGCTTTTTGTCTTGCCAAGCCTCTTGAATCTTCTGCGCTTCGCGGTCGTTAATCTTAATAGCGTGGCGCCCAATGCTAAACCCGAGGGCCGGCAGTTGTGACCGCAGGTCCTCGGTCGCCACATTTAATCGACGGGCCAATTCCGAGATGTTCATGCGGGCTATAGTAGCCCTTCACGAGGTTGAAGTCAATGCTTCACCGAGATCCTCTCCGCCACTTCCGGATCGCAGGCGATGACTTCCAGCTTGCCGTTGTCGGTCAAATTGACGGCGTAGCGGCCGGTAGGAATTGCACCGAGTGCTGTCTCGGCGACTTCGGCGGACAAATCAAGACAGGTTGGCGCCGACGTTTCTGCCGGGCAGGTTACATCGCATACTGCATCGGAGCCTAAGACTTGAAACGTATCCATGGTGTCGTCGAGGCCGGCAGGATACGCGCCGTCGTGGAGCAGACGATATTCCACCATCGCTTCAAAAATGTCGACCACGTCGCGTTGCCGACGATCATCACGCGCTTCTTGCAGTCGTCGCGCGGGATTCACCAAAAGGACGACTACGACGCCAATCACAGCAAGCACGCCGACGATGGCGAGCAGGTCAAATGTACGATGAAGCGGATGAACAATCGACATATTATATCTTCATGATAGCATGAAGCCATTATGGAAAACAGCGGCTTTCTTCTGATCGACAAACCATCTGGCATGACTTCGCATGATGTGATCGACGCTGTGCGTCGGGTAACCGGCGAACGACGTGTTGGCCACGCTGGGACGCTTGATCCGTTTGCCACCGGATTGTTAATTGTTGGCGTTGGCAAATCAGCCACCACGCGCTTGAGCGAATTCGTCGGCCTCGACAAAGAATACGAAGCCACGTTTGTGCTTGGATCGACTTCGACGACCGATGATCCGGAGGGCACGATAATCACAACAGGCGCAATAAACGGCCTGACCCCATCCGACCTATCCTCCGCCATGCAATCCTTCGTCGGCACGATCGAACAAATCCCTCCGCAATACGCGGCCATCAAAATCAAAGGTAAAAAAATGTACGAGCTGGCCCGCCAAGGCGAAGTCATTGAAGCCAAACCACGGACGGTGACTGTTCATTCGTTTGAACTCCGAGAGATTGCTTCGTCGGCAGTGTTGCCTCCTCGCAAAAACACGTTAGACTTACCTGTATCTCTTAATGTGCATTTAAGGGTTTCTTCAGGAACGTACATCCGCGCCATCGCCCGCGACCTTGGCGCCAAACTCGACGTCGGCGGCTACGTCTCGCAACTGCGCCGCACTTCGATCGGACCTTATCGAGTCGAAGACGCCGACACCATAGATCAGCTTCAGCACTCTGATTGGACAAAAAAGCTCCAAAATCTTGGGGTTGATCAAAGACCGACATCGTGATACAGTCATCTTATCGTATTACTTAACTGATTCTCGACGGGTTCGGACGCATCGCGATTTTCTCGAATTTTATGACCGCTATTTCCTCCAGTTTTGGAAGATTAACAGCCGGATCACTAAAGCGATAAACCATCGTTGATTTTTGCGTCGAAACCCGCGAGCCTGAAACCTATGCCTAATGATTTGGGATTGGTGGTGGCCATCGTGGGTCTTTTGTTGGGAGCCGTAGTCGGATACTACATCCGCACCATGGTAGTCCAAAAAAAGATGCAAGGCGCCGAAGCCAACGCGGAGAAGATGTTGACCGAAGCCAAGCAGAAACAGGCCGAATTGCTTTTGGAAGCCAAAGAGAAAGCGATGAAAGTGGTGGAGGACGCCAAAGCCGAGGAGAGCAACCGCCGCAAAGAACTGACCGAAACACAATCGCGCTTGGAAAAACGCGAAACAATGTTCGACAGCAAGCTCCTCGAATTCGAAGATAAAAAAACCAAGCTCGAAGAGAAAACAAAACAGGTCGAACAAGTACGCGAGCAAGTCGACGTTCTGCACGGCGAGCAAGCGCGCAAACTCGAGGAGGTCGCCGGTCTGACCAAGGCAGAGGCCGAAGCGCGCCTAATGAACATCGTGGAAGAAAATTCCAAAGAAGCGATTGCCAGCCGGATCCGCAAACTGGAACAAGCCGGCGAAGACGAGGTACAAGAAAAAGCTCGCGACGTTTTGTCGTTGGCGGTCATGCGCATGGCCGCCTCCGTGGTCGTTGACTCTTCCACCACCATGGTGGAATTACCGAGCGACGAGATGAAAGGACGCATCATCGGCAAAGAAGGACGCAACATCAAAGCGCTGGAGCATCAAACCGGCACCGAAATTATCGTCGACGACACACCCGGCTCAATCATGATCAGCGGCTTCTCGCCCATTCGCCGACAGGTTTGTAAACGCGCTCTTGAGTCGTTGATCGCCGACGGACGCATCCACCCAGCCCGCATCGAAGAAGCGGTGGCCGAGGCCAAGAAAAACTTGGCCGTGGAAATTAAAAAGGCCGGTGAAGAAGCGCTCTACACTTTGGGCATTCCAGTCTCCTCGATTGATCCTAAGCTGACTTCCATTCTCGGCCGCATGAAGTTCCGCACCAGCTATGGTCAGAACGCTCTGCAACACTCCATTGAAGTGGCTACCCTCGCCGGCATGATCGCCGAAGAGCTTGGCGCTGACGCCTTTGCTTGTAAAAAAGGCGGCCTCTTCCATGATATCGGCAAAGCAGTTGACCATGACATGCAAGGGGCGCACCCGGAAATCGGTTACAACATTTTGAAAAAGTTCGGCTTCCCCGAAGACTTGTGCTACCAGTCAATCGCCCATCACGAAGACAAGCCGCGCACTCTCGAAGGCACGGTGGTCAAAGCCGCTGACGCTATTTCCGGCGCTCGCCCTGGCGCGCGCAAGAACAGCTTGGAGCAATACATCCAGCGCTTGGAAGAATTGGAAGCCACCGCTACCAGCTTCCCTGGTGTGGAAAAAGCTTACGCCATTCAAGCCGGCCGTGAAATCCGCGTCTTCGTGGAACCGCAAGCCATGGACGACTACGGCTCCTTCCAACTAGCCAAAAACATCGCCCAGAAAATTGAATCGGAATTGCAATATCCCGGCGAAATCAAAGTGACGGTCATCCGCGAGACCCGGGTTGTTGAGTACGCGAGATAATGATAAACTCTAAACGTAAATTCTGTGTAAGTGGTGCTTCTAAAAATGGACACCAAAATATATGAACAAAGCAGAACTAGCGGCCAGATTGTCTGAACGATTGAGCTTGCCAAAAAAGACCGGCGAGCAGATCGTGGAAATATTTGAAGAGATCGTGACAGTGGAACTCGTGGGTGGCGGTGAAGTGACCATCGCTGGCTTCGGCACCTTCTCGGCCAAACGCCGCGCCGGGCGTAAAGGCGTCAACCCACAGAACCCGTCGCAAACCATCGACATCCCCTCGGTCATCGTCCCCAAATTCAAAGCTGGCAAAGCCTTGAAAGATTCTTTGAAGGGCAAGCGCAAAGTTGGGGGCGATTCTATCGTCCCAACTGCAAACGTGTAAATCCAATAATCAAAAACACCAGGTGCCCTCGTGCATCTGGTGTTTGGTTATGCTTGCGGCAATGGATAAAACTGGTCCCATTGTTTCATTTGCTTTGTAATGGCACCGTACTCGTCGTCGAGGCGAGTGATGCGACCAAGAAACCCATCAATCTTGTTATAAAGAGAGTCGATTCTGCCATTTGTTTCTTTAAACTGATCCTGCACCTCTTGAAAACTCAGTTGAAGTAAAAAATTTTGATCGGCAAACCGTTCATCAAGAATGCCCACTAATTCTTTTTTGGTAACAAAACCAGCCAGCTCTTCTTTAAGAACTGAACGAATTTGTTGAAGGTCGTCTCTGCTCAACATAGTCCTTCGACAATACCAGATTTGTAAACTTTTTCAAGAGGCTTTTTACGAACTATTGTTAACTTTTTCTGACAAGGCATCATAAAAACAGCCCTTCGAACCAATGACGCAAGGACGTAAAAATGTCAGACATCGTAAACACACTTTCAAAAAGCGGCGGCTCCCGGTTAAAAATTCAAAATCTTTTCTTTGATGTCAGAAAGCGGCACCAGACCAGAAGCATCACTCTGGCGCTCTTTCCACTCGACGGCATTTTCTTTCAAAGTTTTTTCAGAAATCACTAAACGTAACGGAATGCCGATCAAGTCGGCATCGGCGAATTTTTCGCCAGCAGAGGCACCATCACGATCGTCCCAAAGGACATCAACTCCCGCCTTTTCAAGCTCGTCGTGCAACGACGCGGCCGCCTCAAGGACGCGCTGTTTAACAGACTCGTCTTTAGAACCAAGACTTACCAAATGCACGGCAAACGGAGCTACGGCCTTGGGCCAAATAATCCCCTTGTCGTCGTGATGCACTTCAACGATCGCTCCAGCCAAACGTGAAATACCAATGCCATAACAGCCCATCCAAATCTGCTGTCGCTTGCCATCTTCGTCAGTGTAGTGAAAGTCGAAGTCATCGGCAAAACGGGTGGAGAGTTTGAAAATGTTACCGACCTCAATCGACTTCACTTCGCGAATCGTTCCTTTGTGTCCATGCTCGGCGCAACGCCCACAGACATCGCCGTCTTTGGCCGTGGCAATCTCGCGGTTCTGCGCAAAACCGCATCCGCCGACATCACAAGCGTAAATCAAATCCTCGCCAAACGGCGTGGCCACTTGATACTCGTGCGAATATTTAGAAAAAACGCCACCCGAAGCTTCAGTCAAAATAGCCTCAAGGCCGCAACGCGCGAAAACCTTAGCGTAAGCTCCCTCCGCCCGCTGGTAATAGCGCTCGAGATCCGCTTCGTCACGATGAAAACTGTACAAATCTTTCATGGCAAACTCACGACCGCGCAACAGACCGGACTTAGCCCGAGCTTCGTTGCGAAACTTGTCCTGAATTTGATAAACCGCCACCGGCAAATCTTTGTAAGACTGAACAAACTGCGCCACCAGTGGAGTGACCACTTCTTCGTGGGTTGGCCCAAGAGCGTATTCTTTTTCACCCGCGCCTTGCAACTTGAACAAAACATCAATCTTGTCCCAACGCCCGGTGGTCAGCCACGGATCTTTTGGAATAAGAGCCGGCATCAAAATTTCATTGCCATCAATAGCGTTCATCTCCTCCCGAACGATTTGTTTAATTTTGTTGATGACCCGCAGTCCGAGCGGCAAATAAGTATAAATCCCCGCCGCCAGTTGGCTAACAAATCCCCCCTGAATCAAAAAACGCGCATTGGCCGAATCGGCATCGTGGGGAGCGTTCTTGTTGGTTTTGCCAAAAAAAATTGAGTAACGCATAGTACACCGCAACATCATTTTACCTGTTGAGAAAAGGTCAAGCCAAAATAGATAATCAACAAAACAAGACCGACGCCAAACGAAGCCATGATCGCTCCGAAGAGACCTTCCGGAGCGTCTTCCATCAAACATTGATACAACATGATGCTCCCGCAAATGGCAAAGCCGATGATGGGCAAGGCGATAAGGATGATGCCGAGGACAAGAATGATAATCATAGATGACAACAGTTAAGTTACTAAACAAAAACACCTCTGTCAATCACAGGGGTATTTTTGGTGCGACGGGTGGGGATCGAACCCACGACCTTGGGCTTAAGAGGCCCCTGCTCTACCGACTGAGCTACCGTCGCGCGAAGGACAATTTGCGCGGGTAGTATGTCAAGATGATTGACTTGCGTCAAGAATTTTCGTATCCTTTGGCGAATGCGGGCGTAGCTCAGCTGGATAGAGTGTCTGGCTTCGAACCAGAAGGTCGGGGGTTCAAGTCCCTCCGCCCGCACCAGAATTTTTTACCAACCTTTAACTTCCAAAGCCGCTTCGGCGGCGGCGACTTGAGCTTCGTGCTTAGATAGGCCTTTGCCGCGGGCGACCTCTTCTTTGCCAATCATGACCACCACGTCAAACAATTTTTGATGATCCGGTCCCTCTTCAGAAATAACTCTGTAGTTCGGCGTCGTGCCCAGGTGCGATTGAGCCGCCTCTTGGAACCGACTCTTAGGATCGATATACAGTTTGTGTTCAATGATGTAAGGCAGTTTGTCGATCACGGTGCGAAAAATAAAATCCTTGGCCGACTCCCAACCTTGATCCAAATAAATCGCCCCAATGATCGACTCCATGGCGTTGGCCAAAATATAGCGCCGGGCTTTGCTGTCAGCGTCTTTCTGCTCGCCGCGCGACAAGTACAAGTACGGTTCCGTGCCGAGGGCCTTGCAAATCGAAGACAACATGTCGGCGTTGACGAGCGAGGCGCGCCAGTTGGTCAACTCGCCTTCGGGATTTTCGTAAGTGTTGAACAAGTGTTCCGTGACAACAAGCTCGAGCACGGCGTCGCCTAAAAATTCCAGCCGCTCATTTTGCCCCAAAGGAAAATCCGGATGCTCATTCAAATACGAACGATGCACCATGGCCTGGCGGATCAGCTCCTTATTCTTAAACGTCACTCCAATGGCCGCCTCCAAACCACTGACATCTTTTTTCATCGCCTGTTCATTTGTTGTCTGTTCATCGATATTTTTTTACTACCTACTGCTTACTGCCAACTTCTTCCTTCGGCCCGTCAACTCCTTTGACCTGCCCGTTGGCCAACATGTCTTTAAAGATGGCCCCCAGCACTCCATTGACAAACTTGCCTGAAGCATCGCCGCCAAAAGTTTTACCAAGCTCAATAGCTTCGTTGATGGCCACCTTGGAAGGAA
>JBBTSK010000147.1:0-1212 GCA_038078795.1 Patescibacteria group bacterium | reverse complement strand
ATTTTGTCTTCATCTGCCACTTAATTCATGCACGGGGCTATGACAGCAGAACGAGAAAAATTCTTGCTTTTTCGGATCTACCGCAATAAGGACCCAAAAGCCTTTGATGAGCTGTACGAAAGTTACGCTCCGCGCATTAGACGCTATTTGTCTTTCAAGTTGCCCACGCCGGCGGATGTCGACGAAATGACCTCTGAGGTTTTTGTCCGGGCTTGGGAGTATATGCTCGCCACCCACGTCGATCGGCTCGGGGGCTTGCTCTACGGCATTGCCAGAAACATCATCGCCAGCTTCTATCGTACGCGTGAACATCGCCCGATGGAAGTTGAACTTGAAGGGGTTGTGGATATGAGCCACGATGGAGCTTCACAGATTGTCGAAAACGTTGACGCCGTGATGTCGATGGAAGCGATCGAACAGTTACTACCCAAGCTGAAAGATGAGTATCGCGACGTGGTCATCATGCGGTATTTGGACGAAATGACCGTGCGGGAGATTGCCGAGGGTTTGGAAAAGACAGAAGCCAGCGTAAGGATGCTCGTCCATCGAGCGATGATTGTCCTGCGCGGAATGATCGATAAAAAAGAATCGCCGTATGACGATGAATCGTGACATCATCAAAGCCTTGCAACAGCTTCGCAACGAGCCGGTCTTTGGTGATCGCACGCCTGAACAAGCCGCGGTTTCCAAGGCGTCACTCTATGCCCGCCTTGGTTTTGATGTGGAAAAAATGGCTGTTGCACCCGCGTACTCCTGGAAAGACTACGCCGAGTTTTACCTCTATCAATTCCGTCATAACGTTCTTCGCCCGGCCATGGTTGGTTTGGGAATGTTTGTGTTGGTAGTTGGCGGGTGGATGACTTCGGTCAGCGCCGCTTACGAATCAGTGCCAGGGGATTTTCTTTATCCGATTAAAATCGTCTCTGAACAAGCTCGTTTGTCGATCGCGACTTCTGATCAAGCGCGCGCCACACTGCACATGGAGTTTGCCAGTCGCCGTTTGGCTGAAGTTAACACCTTGTCCAACTCCAGTGATAGCGCCAAAACTGCCCACATGAAAACGGCTGTAGCCGCCTTTAACAACGAGGTGACCGAAGTGCAAAGCGTCATGGAAAGTTTCGGCAACACCGACGCGGGAGCTGAACTGGCTAGCGCTTTGGATGTCAAAGTCAATGAGTACGTCGCCACCATTGATCAAACCGTTTCTGGACT
>JBBTSK010000146.1:0-6372 GCA_038078795.1 Patescibacteria group bacterium | reverse complement strand
AGGGATCGACTTTTGAGCGCCTGCGCGAAGCTATCGGCAAACTGAAACTTTCCGACGCCGCCTTGCAATTTGAGCCGGAACATTCGCCAGCGCTCGGCTACGGTTTCCGTGTGGGTTTGCTCGGCATGTTGCATTTGGAGATCATCACCGAGCGTTTGGAGCGCGAGTTCGCCCTTGATTTGGTGGTCACCGTTCCGTCAGTCGTTTATCATATTTACGTCAGCGGTCATGAGATGAAAGTCATCAAGTCGCCGCTGGAGATGCCCGACGCTTCGCACATCGACAGGATTGAGGAACCGTGGGCAACGGTCGACATGGTCACTCCTAAAGATTATATCGGCGCGGTCATGCAATTGGCTCAAGAACGCAAGGGCATTTATAAGACCACGGATTTTCTTTCCGACGAACGGGTGATTCTGCGTTATGAAATGCCTCTCTCGGCGGTGATTGTTGATTTTTACGATTCGTTGAAGTCTGTTTCCAGCGGTTATGCCTCGCTTAATTACGATCTGATTGGTTATCGCCAAGCGGACGTCATTCGTTTGAACATTCTGGTGGCCGAGGAGTCGGTGGAAGCTTTGTCGATGTTGGTTTATCGGAATGAGGCTGAGAAAGTCGGGCGGCGGGTTTTGGAAAAATTGAAAACTTCCATTCCCAAAGCGATGTTTGAAATCAAACTGCAGGCGGCTATCGGCGGTAAGATCGTGGCCGCGGAGCGCATCACTCCCATGCGCAAAGACGTGACCGCCAAACTTTACGGCGGCGACGTGACGCGTAAAAATAAGTTGCTTGATAAACAGAAAAAAGGCAAGAAGAAAATGATGGCCATGGGCGTGGGCAAAGTCAACATTCCGACTGATGCTTATTTAAATGTGCTTAAACGATAAAACCACCCCTGACCCCTCCCTGTGAGGAGGGGAGATGATTATGAAAAAAATAAAATTCACCAAACACACCGTGTTACGCGCGACTTGGTCTGTGGTTTGCGTGTTGATCATTGTCTCTATGATGTTTTCTCTGGTGGCCTTGGCTTTTTAACCGTCCCCGGGGGACGGTTAAACCGTTTTATGGAAAAATGCTGGAAGTTGGCCGATCCGATTTCGTCGACGGCGCAAGCGGAATTCCCGGAACTGAATCCGGTAGTTTTGCAAATTTTGTGGAATCGCGGTTTGCGCACACAAGAGGAGATAGATATTTTTTTGGGGCCTGATTGGAGTCGTGACGCCGTTTCGCCGTTTATTTTCGCCCAGATGCGTCCGGCGGTGGATCGCGTTTTCGCGGCGCTTGAGGCTGGTGAGATAATCACCGTGCATGGAGATTATGATGCCGATGGGGTTTGCGGATCAACAGTGTTGATGAGCACGTTGAGAGAGATCATCAGGAAATTACCAATTACCAATTACCAATTACCATCCATATTTCTTCCCCATCGCGAAAAAGACGGCTACGGGCTGTCAGTTAAAACGGTTGAACATCTGCACGAACACGAGCAAACGAAATTGATTATCACCGTCGATTGCGGGATCAGCAACGGCCTGGCGATCACCCGCGCCAAGGAGTTGGGGATTGACGTCATCATCTGCGACCATCATCAAATGCCCGAAGTTTTACCGACGGAGGCGATCATTCTGCATCCGTTGGCGCTCGGCGAAACTTATCCTAATAAAAAGTTATGCGGCACTGGCGTGGCTTTTAAGTTGGCTTGTGGTTTGATTGAGGAGGCTAGACGCAGGGCCGGGGCTGAAGCCCCGGAGAAGTTCGTCGACGGCTACGAAAAGTGGCTTTTGGATTTAGTGGCTATTGCTACGGTCACGGATGTGATGCCGCTGATCGGGGAGAACCGCACGCTGGAAAAATACGGTTTGGTGGTGTTGAACAAAACGCGACGAGTTGGCTTGCGAGCGCTGATCAACGCCGCCGGGATTGATGGCCGACCACTCAACACTTGGTCAATTGGATTTCAAATCGGTCCGCGAATCAACGCCGCCGGCCGCATGAACCACGCCAACGCCGCTTACAACTTGCTGATGTGCGAAGATGAGGCGGAAGCTGTTCAGTTGGCTTTGGCTCTTAATCAATCTAACGTTGATCGACAAAAGGCGTCGGAGGAGTTGTATCAACAAGCCAAGGCGCAGGTCGGTGAGGTTGGTGAGCGAAAAATTTTGTTTGCTGTTGGGCCCTGGTCGGTCGGATTGGCGGGACTGGTCGCCGGCAAGTTGATGAATGATCATGGATTGCCGGTGTTTGTCGTTTGTGATCAGGGGAACGAGCATTACGCCGGTTCTGGACGAAGTCTCCACGGGTTTGATATCACCCAAGCCATGAAAAACTGCGCCGAGTATTTGAGTAAATTTGGCGGCCACCCTCAAGCTTGTGGGATGAGTTGCGTCGGACAGGAAAATCTCCAGGCCTTCGTCAGCAAAATGTCGGCTCAAGCGGAGGCGTATTTTGCCGCTAATGACGGCACCCCGACGCTCTCGATCGACGCCGAGCTTACTCTTCCCATGATCGACTGGCGGTTGATCGAGGCTATGGATTTTTTGGAGCCGTACGGTGAAGGCCACCCGCGGCCGTTGTTCGTCAGTCGAGGGCTCGCGGTCAGCGCGGTCGATACCGTTGGCGACGGGAAACATCTACGTCTGACAGCAGGCGGCAAGAAGTTTATCGGCTTTCGTTTCGGCGAGTGGATGTCAAAATGCGCAGTCGGTGATAAACTAGATGTCGTCTATGAAATCGGTGTCAATGAATGGAACGGACGTAAAGATATTCAACTACGAATAGTTGAATTGCGCTATGCCCAAACATCTTAGAATTTACACTGACGGCGGTTCGCGCGGCAATCCTGGGCCGTCAGGGCTTGGGGTGGCCATCCACGTCATGCGCGACGGAGCCGAAGGCGAAACTATCGCTACGCTGGCCGAATATCTTGGTAAGGCGACAAATAATCAAGCTGAGTACACGGCGATTATTCGCGGGTTGGAGCACGCCAAAGAGCTGGGCGCGGAAGTGGTAGAGATGGTGATGGACTCGGAGCTGGCGGTCAAACAATTGAATGGCGAATATCGGGTGCGCAATCCTGATTTAGCCAAGCGTTATTTGCAAATTCACGATTTACGCCAGCAGTTCAAAAAAGTCACCTTCCGTCATGTGCGACGGGAAAAAAACACCGAGGCCGATGCCTTGGTCAATTTAGCGATAGATAGACATCTGAAAAAACTAAATAGTTAAACTAATTTGGTTTTTCTGTTATACTGTCTTCACTATGTCCCTCTTTGGAAGTTCAAAAACAACATCTTACCTCGGCATCGATATTGGTATTGGAGGGATTAAAATGGTTGAACTCGCCAACGAAAAGGGGCGGGCCAAATTAATGACCTACGCGTATTCTGAACGCGGATTTTCCGAGCAAGGCAAAACGCTTTTAGATAATCCCAAACTGGTAGCCGATCTTTTGGTCAAGCTGGCTAAACAAAGTGGAGCGACGACGGTTCGCGCGGTCAGTGGTTTGCCGCAGAATGCTGTTTTTACTGCCGCTCTTAGTTTGCCCACGACCAAAGACCCCAAACAAATGAAAGCCATGGTCGAAGCGCAAGTGCAAAAATTAGCTTCAGTGCCATTGCCGGAGCTGATTATTGACTCGAGGATGATTGATGAACAGCCAGAAAAAGATAAACCAAAAGGTCACACACGTGTGTTGGTGACTGGCGCGCCAAAGACCTTGGTCAGTAAGTATGTGGAAGCCTTTAAGACTGCCAAGATGGAGTTGGTTGCTTTGGAAACCGAAGCTTTCGCTTTAGTGCGTTCGTTGGTTGGCCATGATAAATCGACCGTCATGATTTTGGACGTGGGAGCGGTGCGTACCAACATGACTATCGTGGAAAAAGGGATCCCATTTTTGACTCGCAGTGTCAACATCGGCGGAGCGATGCTTACCAAGTCCATTGCTGAACAGATGAAGATCTCCGTGGAGGAAGCGGAACAGATGAAGTTGGATTTGAGCAAAGACGAGGCGGTGGCGGCTCCGCCGGTGGTGGAGTCGTTCCTCCAACCGATCTTGAACGAGATTAACTATTCGGTCGGCGAATTTCGTCGGCAAGAAGAGCACCAGATGGCTAAAATGGAAAAAATCATCATCACCGGCGGTTCGGCTCATTTGCCCGGGGTGGTTAAGTATCTTGGCGATAAGCTGAATGTCAACACTTACGTCGGCGATCCTTGGGCTCGGGTGGCCGTCCCGGAAGCTTTGCGTCCCGTGCTCGACGACATTGGTCCGCGATTTGCCGTAGCCATTGGACTGGCGATGCGAGACATTGAGTGATATGCCGCACAAGCCTTCAATTCTCATCATTGACCCCGACGTTTTTCTGGCTGGAATTTACGCGCGTAAATTTGAAGCTGATGGCTGGAAAGTTTATGTCGCTGAAACTTTGGTTGAGGGACAGAAAATTCTAAAAAAGCGCAAAGTCTCGGCGTCGATTGTCGAGCCGGATATCGATCAGGCAAAGTCTGAAGACTTTGTGCGTGGCTGGCGACAGGGGGCGCTGACGGCCAATTTGCCGCTGGTCGTTCTTTCAACCTTGTCTGAGAAAAAAGAAATTGAGCGGATGAAGAAAGCCGGTGCCAGCGCCTATCTTATTAAAGGACACTTTGTGCCGGCCGAGGCAGTGCGTAAAGTTAGGGGATTGTTGGTTTCTAATAAGAATTGATGTATAATATTTACATCAAAACTGGCTAGGTCTCGCGGCACCCTTTTCTCCGTGCTCGTCGAAAATGGCACTCGCCGCTTCGCCTACGCCAGTTCAAAATGAGTTAGTTTATGAATAAAAAAGGATTCACGCTGGTCGAAATATTAGTGGTCATAGGCATCATTGGTTTGCTCGGCGTTTTGGCAACGGTGATGCTTAGCTCGGCTCGGTTGCGCTCGCGCGACGCCAAACGTTTGGCCGACATGGCTCGGGTGCAAACTGCGCTGGAACTTTATTTTAATGATCACAACAGCTATCCACTGCAAACCGACGCCGCTGCCCTTGGTCAGGCGGCCACGGCGTGTCTTTCGAGCTCGGGCTTTTCTCCGAGCTGTGACGCATCTTCTGAATCAGTCTACTTGAGCGCGGTGCCGAACACGCCATCGTCCGGACTCAAGGAGTTAGTGGAATGTTCCGGTCAGGCCAACGCCTATTGTTACGTCGGCACGGCCACCGCTTACCGCATTCAATTTGAATTGGAGACCGATAATCCGGAAGCCAAGTTGAAAAAAGGCGTCAATTGCTCCTCTGAATCCGGTGTCGAAGCGGGGGCTTGCGCGTCGATTGAATAAACCAACGATCTTGGTATCATAGGCGGGAGCCTCTGCTCCCGCTATTGAATTTATGATCCATCTCTATAACACTCTCACCCGCCAAGAAGATGACTTCCAGCCAATTAAGCCCGGCCATGTTGGCATTTACTCCTGCGGCCCCACGGTTTATGGCTTCGCCCACATTGGCAACCTGCGTGCCTTCACCATCGCCGACGTGTTGTGCCGTACCTTGCGGGCGAATGGTCTCGAGGTGAAGCAAGTCATGAACATTACCGACGTTGGTCACTTGGTGGGCGATGGTGACGATGGCGAAGATAAAATGATCGTGGCGATGAAACGGGAAGGGAAGTCGGCTTGGGACATTGCCAAGTTCTACACCGATGCGTTTTTTCACGACGTAGCTCTCATCAACATTGTGCCAGCCACTGAGTATCCTCGCGCTACCGAGCACATTGCCGAGCAAATCGCCATGCTTAAAGATTTGGAGAAGAATGGCTTTACTTATCGCACAAGCGACGGCATCTATTTTGATACATCCAAACTTCCAGACTACGGCAAACTGTCTCGTCAAAAATCTGAAGACAAAAAAGCTGGCGCGAGGGTTGATCTAGGTGAAAAGAAAAATGCGACTGATTTTGCTTTGTGGAAGTTTTCACCAATGAATGAAAAGCGCGAAATGGAATGGGATTCTCCCTGGGGCGTTGGATTTCCTGGCTGGCACTTGGAATGTTCGGCCATGAGTAAAAAGTATTTGGGCGTGCCGTTTGATATTCATACCGGTGGCGTCGATCACATTGCCGTTCATCACGAAAACGAAATCGCCCAAACGCAAGGTGTCGACGGCGTGCTCGAAGCCAACGTCTGGATGCACAACGAATTCCTCACCGTCGACGGTGGCAAAATGTCCAAGTCGCTCGGCAACTTGTATGTGATGCAAGACGTGCGCGACCACAACATCGATCCACTTGCTCTGCGCTACTTGTTCCTCGTCGCGCATTACCGCACCAAGTTGAATTTCACTTGGGAGGCTCTCGAGGGCGCTCAAAATGCCTTGCACAAATTATATAGCATTG
>JBBTSK010000145.1:0-2569 GCA_038078795.1 Patescibacteria group bacterium | reverse complement strand
AAGAGGCGGTGCTTGATGGCGCCGCCACGCTCGAGGCGGTTCAGGCAAAGACCAAAGTGGGGATTGGCAATCCGAGCGTTTTGCCGGCCGTTGAAGAGTTGATTCGGTTTTACCGCGAGAAGTATTTCGGTTAATATATTAAAGGCGGCCACGTAGAGCCGCCCCTACTATGAAATTGACTATCACCGTTGACCCGGATTTGTGTATCGGGGCCGCGTCTTGCGTCACAATTGCCCCGGAGACCTTTCAGCTGAACGACGAAAACAAAGCCATCGTCTTGGACCACAGCACCGAGCCCGGCGGACATAACTACCAGCGTATAATCGAAGTCACAGAAGACGAAAAATCGGGTATCATTTTGGCCGCGCAGTCATGTCCGACCTTGGCGATCACCATCGTGGACGAGGCGGGAACGCAACTGTTCCCCGAGATGTAATTTATGCGTTATTTGATTATCGGCGGAGGAATTTCTGGGACTTCGGCGGCGGAAGAGATACGCAAGTTGGACGCTGGGTCGACGATCACCATCCTTTCCGAGGAACAGTACCCGATTTACTCGCGGGTTCTTTTGCCTCACTACATTAAAGGCAAAATCCCGCGGGAGCGTTGTTTCTTGAAAAAGCCCGAATGGTACGCGGCGCAGAAAATCGACTGGCTACCCGGAGTTTCCGCGTTACAGCTCGACGTTGTCAACAAGTTTGTTTCTGTCAGCGACGGGCGGGAATATGAGTACGACAAGTTGTTGATTGCGAGCGGCGGGGAAGTCAAAATGCTTCCCGAAGACCAACGCGGCATTTCTTATTTGCGCACCATTGACGACGCCGACCATCTTCTTCAACTGTTGAACGAGGGCCCTAAAGAGGCGACTATTATCGGCGGCGGTTTTATTGGCCTGGAGTACGTCAACATTTTTGCCGACCGCCACATTCCGGCGGAAATGCATTTGCGCGACGAGCGTATTTTGCCGTCGGTGCTCGACGTCGATTCTTCGGAACTTATCCGCCTCAAAGCCGAAGCCGACGGAGTGACTTTTCGACCCAAGTCCTTTCCTGAACATCTGCAAGGGTTGGTCGGTGTTGGCGTTGGCATTGCTCCAGAACTTGGCTGGCTGAAAGATGGAGGGATTGAAACGGACAGAGGAGTTATCACTGATGAGTTTTTGCAGACTAACATTGCCGACATTTATGCCGCCGGAGACATCACTGAGTTTTATGACACGGTGGTGGAACGGCGGGTCAAAATCGGCAACTGGATGAACGCCATGCAACAAGGCCGCGCGGCCGGCAAAACCATGGCTGGAGTCAAAACCGCCTTTGATTTGGTCAGCTCCTATGCCACCAGTTGTCGGGGGATGGAGATTATTTTTATTGGCGACGTTGATCGCCGGGCGGCGGAGCAAGTGGTGGTTAAAGGCTCGGTGGCCGAAGGGGGAGTGGCGCAACATTTCGTGCGTGGTGGTAAACTTGTCGGCGCGACCTTAGTCAATCGCAACAGCGATAGGGCCGGACTCACTAAACAGATTAAAGATAAAACTTTTTATGTCTGACTTTTTGCAAACGCTCTCAAGACTCGATGAGCAAGTGTTTCGTGCCTGGCGGGAAGCGCGTCGCGTTGTCTTGCCAACGTCGTATCGGTCGGTTAAGGACGTTGTGGTGATGGCCATGGGAGGTTCAGCTCTTGGAGTTGATTTGATTAAGTCCGCTTTGGCAGATCGCATCACTGCACCCATCAGCATTGTCAACGGCTATCGCGTTCCCGCCTCAGCAGGGAAGTCGACGTTGGTGATCCTCTCAAGTTTTTCTGGAACCACGGAAGAAATTTTGACCGCCTACACAGAAGCACGTCTGCGAAAACTAAAAATGTTTGTGCTCACCAACGGCGGAGAATTAGCCAAGCGTGCCAAGCGCGACGGTGTGCCAATGTATCAATTTGATCCGGCAGACTTGGCTTCGCAACCGCGTTACGGCACTGGCTTTATGGCCATGGGGCCGCTGGCGGTTCTTGCAAAGATCGGCGCGGTCAAAGTCAGTCAAAAAGAGATCGAAGAAGTCGCCATGCATCTCAAACGAGGGATCAAGCGATGGACGACAGAAGCCAAGAAAGTCTCGGCGCAGTTGAAAGGACGCGCGCTCGTGATGGTCGCCTCGGAGCATCTCGAAGGCGCGGCCCATGTGTTCAGTAATCAAGCTAACGAAAGCGCCAAGCAATTTTCCACGCGGTTTCCCATTCCAGAGATGAACCATCATTTGATGGAAGGGCTGACATTTCCCAAGTCCGTGGTCAAACAAATGACTTTTGTTTTTGTTGAATCGTCTTTGTATCATCCGCGGGTTGCCAAGCGTTATCCGCTGACAAAAACTGTGGTACAAAAAAATGGAGCCAAGATTTTGTCGATCAAACTGACAGGCAAGACCCCGCTGGCGCAAGCATTTGAACTCGTCCAACGCGGCGCTTTGATCACCGCCATGCTGGCCGACCGCGCCCACGTTGATCCTAAAAGTGTTCCCTGGGTGGATTGGTTTAAAGCTCGGATGAAATAAATTCAGGGCAGGCACATTGGCCTGCCCGT
>JBBTSK010000144.1:0-2408 GCA_038078795.1 Patescibacteria group bacterium | reverse complement strand
GAAATTGCGAGCGATTTAATTTTTTCCGTCTGATTCTCACGCACTTGAGCGTCGCCTCGACGCGGTGCGCGTAATTTCTTTCGGTAATCACGTATTGGGATTTGTGTGTACATCTTTTGTATAAAAACATTTTTGATGTACTGCCTATCGTATCGCAAAAAAGCGCGTTTGTCAACCCATTTTTCCGCCGCCGTCGTCAAAATGTCATTTGTCAAAAACTTCTGACAGCAAAATGTGGATGAAGAGTTGACGAGAAATGCACCCTTTTCAGAAATGGTTTTTTTCGATAGGATCACTGCACCTGCCGAGGTGGTGAAATGGTAGACACGCTGGCCTTAGGAGCCAGTGGGGCAACCCGTGAGAGTTCGAATCTCTCCCTCGGCACCAACTTTTGTTGTGCATAGATTGACGTTTCACTTGTTCGTCGGTAAGCTCACTTCACTTTATGCGCGTTGTTCTCATTCACGGCTATAATTCAGGACCGGATCAAAATTTTCATCCTTGGCTTGCCGCCCAGCTTAAGGACAAAGGTTTTGAAGTCATTGCCCCGAAACTCCCGCTTGAAGGAGAGCCGGAGGCTTTAGTTTGTATTGACGCTTTGGTTAAGGCGGTGGGGCGGCTGGACGAAAAGACGATTATTTTGGGCCACAGTCTTGGGGCAGTGCTGGCCTTGCGTTATCTTGAAGCCGCCGAGGCGGTCTCGACGCCTCGGGCCGTCATTTTGGTTGGCGCGCCGTGGCAGACCAAGAGTGAAAAAGTCAAAGCTATTTTTCTCTCAGAATTTGATTATGACGTCGTGGCTTGGAAAGCCAAAGAGTTTGTTATTGTCCACGACAAGGAAGACAAGCTGGTGCCGTTTGATCACGCTGAAAAATATCAAAAGATGTTGAACGCGGAGTTGGTCGAAACCACAGGGTGCGATCACTTTATGGAAAGCGAATATCCGATTCTCTTGCAAACCATTTTGAAAAAGTTCGAGCCCTTGCCGCCGATTGAACCGGGTCACTCCCTTTCCAATCGTTACGCCGACATCCCCTGATGGGGTCACCCTGACCCCATTACGCCTAAACCCGCTCCGGCGGGTTTTCGTCTTGGATGATCGCCGCTTCGCCGCGATCGAGAGCAATCGACGAACCGAAGAGGCCCAAGAGCAAGGCGCAGATGTCGACGTGGGTGACGAGGATGATCGGGCGGTCAGTCGGTAGGGCGGCGAGATACGCTTTGGCTTTTTCTGGCGAGAGAAAATCAATGTCTCGCAGATAGTTGGCGGTCAGCGCGGCGTCTTCAATCAAGTCTCCGCCCAAGATTGACTGCAATACCTGGCTAGACTCTTTGGCTCGTGTTACCGGCGAGGCGTGGATTTCCGGGATGCCGTTTAACATCGCCTTGAGTTTCGCTCCGACGGCGGCAATATCGTCGCGTCCTTCTTCGGAAAGATGATCTCCCATGCCATACTTACCGTGTCGGACGATGACTAATTGCATACGGGCGCCACTGAAGTGGCGGGGAAGTTAGAGAAGGATTAGGGGCTCAATAGTGGTATAATAAAAGTAAGCGTATGCCACCGAAGGAGGAAAGACCAAAAAAGTCTACCACACAACGCAAGAAACCGCTGTTGCGTAAAACGATCCAGCCGAAATTGCCGGCCGCGATTGTTGTTGCTAGAGTTCCTCGCTCGATTGTTTCTTTGCCGACGATGCCCGTGCCTGTCGCCGAAGTAGTCGTCCCGCCGAAGGCTGGGCCGCAGTGGTGGGTGGTGGCGCTGTGCGTCTTGTTTGCCAGCGCCGCCGCGGCGATTGTTGGTTACGTGGTCATTGGGCGATCGTTTGATCCGGCCGAGGAAGTGATGACGTCATCCAATCCCGTGACGGCGTCGTTTTTTTCCTACACGTCCGTGGTAACTCCGGTGACTGTTACCGATTATTACGTTTCCTCGCCCGAGGAGTGTCCGTTGGGCGACGCGCCGAGCGTGGAATCTGAAAAGCCCGTCGGCGCGGAAAAAATGTACGTTGATTTTGTCATCTCCGTTGCTGGCGACGAAGTCAGTCCTGAAACTTTTGATCTCGATCTCAAGCGGCTCGGACAGCTGGTCGACTTGGCGAGCAAACATCGTCTGAAAACAACTTTGCAACTATCTTCGGCCTTTGTGACAACGGCGCTGGCGCGCGGCACAACAGAAATCGCCGCTTGGGCTAAGGCTGGACACGAAGTGGCGATGGCTTTTGACGACCTCGCGCCGGACGCTCCGTACGGCAGTTGGCTTCTTGCCATGCATGAGAGTTTGGATGACTTGCAAAAACTTTGTCAGTGCTCTGTCACCAGTTGGAACGGGGGCAACACCAACGGCCAGATTTATGAGGTCGCCGAAGAATTGGCGCTCGAATTCGTCGGACAGGTCGATGCTTTGT
>JBBTSK010000143.1:0-7420 GCA_038078795.1 Patescibacteria group bacterium | reverse complement strand
TGGGCATGCATCCGAGTGTCATCAATGGAGATTTGAGTAAATTATGTTTTTAACCAAGTTTTATCGATTCAGGTTAATTAAATAAGCCTGTTTTGACAAGGCGCGTTTTGGTCGGTAAGATAAATTTATATGAAGTTGAAAACAGCGAATTACACCATTGTTCTCCAATCTGAACCAGAGGGCGGGTTCACGGTCACCGTTCCGGCTCTGCCTGGTTGTGTAACTTATGGAGAAAATATTGAAGAAGCTCAAAAAATGGCAGAAGACGCCATCGGCGGTTATCTCGCGAGTTTGAGAAAACATCGTGAACCGATTCCGCGTGATCAATATAGTTTTGTTGGCATGGTCAACGTGGCTGTACGCTAAATTATGGAAGCTCGACTAGGGAGCTTAACTCCTCGAGCAGTGATAAAAGTTTTGGAACAACACGGCTTCCTGCGCGACCATGTCACAGGAAGTCATTATATTTTTTATCATCCGTTGACCAAGCACCGCGTTGTTGTGGCCTATCACACAAGAGAGCTTCCGCGTGGAACGTTGATGAGCATCATCCGGTCTTCCGGGCTAGAACAAGAAGTCTTTTTTTAATCTATGCTTCTTACCGTCTACGTCACGCCGAATGCCAAGAAGAATGAAATCAAGTGGCTCGACGAGGACACGGTTAAAATCAAACTGACGGCGCCGGCGGTGGATGGGAAAGCCAACAAGGCGTTGATTATTTTTTTATCTGACGCGCTTGACGTCCCAAAGTCTAAAATTGAAATCGTGCGAGGATTAACCGCGAGGATGAAACAGGTGCGGGTGGGTTGACAATTAACTCATTTTCTGGTATCTTTACCAGTCGTCAAAAAAAGGCGATGGACAACGAATTGGGGAGTAGGCGCTAGCAATGGCGCTGATCCTTGGTTCGTTTTTGTGTTTATCCTCTGAAGGACGGATTGTCACAGGGGGCTGGAGGGAGAGAGACCTTGGGAGGCCTTGAGCCGCAAGATGAGGGCTTAAGGCCGATGATCAGGGTGACTGCCAGGCCGATGGAGAATGGGTTTTGACTCACCCTCCACCGATCGGGCGTCGTGCCAAACATACTCGCGTTCGCGCTAGTCACTGTTTGGCTTCTTTTCCTCCGACCCCTTGTGATAAACTAAAGGTCTGTAGAGTTCTCCCTCAAGGGCTGTGAGGGTTCGATGTAGTCAGATCATCACCGTCAGTGCTACCTGTAACGCAAGTTACGGGAAAATCTCTCTCCTCGCATTGCGAAGTGTTGGCTTGACCTCGTAACATTGGATTCCTCGCAGCCCTTGAGGCGGGAACAAAAACCGTTATTTTTTATGGGTCTTTTGAAATTTGGTCCACATTGCCGTGAATTTAGGTGACGTTGCCAGGAGCTCGTCTACCGTTCCCGAGGCAGTCACGCGGCCTTTTTCAAAAAGATAGATTTGATCAAATTGATGGAGAAGGTGAAGACGGTGAATTGACGAGACGATGACTTTATCGCGGAAGGCGCGGAAAATATTTTCGTAAATAACTAGTTCGTTTTTCAAGTCAACACTGCTCGTTGGTTCATCCAAGAGGACGATCGTTTTATCGGCGCAAGCCATCAAGCCGCGGGCCAAGGCCAGACGTTGCTTTTCCCCGCCGCTCAAATTGACGCCTTTTTCAAAAATCGAGGAATCCCATAAATTCGGAAGCCGTTCGGCGACTTCCGTGAAGCGGGCCATGTCGGCGTACGTTTTGATTTTAGTCAGCGTTGTCTCCACCCCGACAGTAATATTTTCTCTGATCGTGGTGGCGAAGAGTTCCGGGTCTTGAGGGACGAGGGCCATCTGTGAGCTAATCGCTTCAAGTCCGTGAGGAATGAATTTTTCGTCGACAAAAACACGGACGCTCTTCGGCGCGTAAAGCCCGCGCAGTAATTTAAGAAACGTCGTCTTACCGCTTCCGCTTTCTCCAATCAGAGCGATGCGTTGGCCGCGTTTTAAGGTGATGGACACGTTATCGAGATGTAAATTGGCGCCGTCTTCGTTGTGATAGGAAAATGACAATCCTTCCAGACGAAGTTCTTGCCAGGACGTCCCGATGGCTTCAGGTTTTTTGTTTTCCCTTTTTTTAAATTCATTAGAGACAATTTCCGCGTTCTGAATGGCGGTTTTTCGCTTAACGAAATCTCCGTATTGATAAGCAAAACGAAAGAAGACGTCGGTCACACGCTGGACATAGCTATACAAAAGGTAGACGGTTCCGATGGTCACAACGAGGCCCAGGCGTACATGATTGAAGAAATACAACCACAGGACAAGAAAGAAGAGAAGCGATCCGCAAAGGGAAACGAGAAACCACTTCACTTCATTTAAGATATTGTTGCGGCGGAAGAGTTTGAAGGGAATAAAAATTTTACTGGCGGTGGATTGGGCGACCAGTTTTTCAATCCGTAGAATAATCACCGTGGTCACGTTGCTGATGACGTCAAAAACTTTTGCCGAAATGTCGTTCTCCATTTTATTGAGCTGGCGGTATTGGGCGATGAGACGTACGTCACATTTCAAAATAATCACGATGGTGACGATGACCATCACGGTAACGACAACGCCCGCTTGCAAATCGAAATATGAAAGGATCAGGAACGAACTGACTAGCTTGGAGATACTGGAAATCAGCTCAAAGGTATGACTGCCGAAGTCGTAGAGAGCGGCCGTCCCTTTTTCGATTTTGTCGATAGTGTCGCCGGAGTGATGGTCGGTGTGCCAAGCGGCGGGGAGGTCGAGAGTGCCGCGCAAGAGCTCCATTTTATAGTTGGCGCGCGCCAGGAAAGCGTTGTTGTTTTCCAGCACTCGCGCTGGACCGTGAAAGAGCCAGAAACCCACATCAAGAGCGATGATGCCGGAAGACAAGAGGAGAATAAAGGGGAGGTTGTCCCGGGTCACTCCCTGGATTTGAATGGTATCGAGGATTTTAGCGACAACAAAGGGCTCGAAAAAAGCCACGGTATTGGCCAAAATAAACAAGCTGAAAAATAAAATGACTTTTTTGCGGTTTCCTTTGGAATAGACCCACAATTTTTCAGTGAGGAAAAAGATCGGATTCTCTCTAAGCATAATTTTGTGACCATGATAACAGTTTTTGTGGACTTTTGCGATAAAGTGCCTGTGATTTGGTTGGGCGATGATGTTTTTGGATAACCTGTGGATAACGAAGGCAAAGTGGGGACAATTCACGACACTTGACACCACTTTTTGTCTAAAAGAAGCCAAAATTGTTGTATTCGTTGCCAAAACTTGACAAATTATCCTTTGGGCTTGACAGCGATTTTGTTGGATGGTACGCTCCCCGTGCTTTTGGGCTATTCTTTGCGCTTAAATGGTCCACCATCGTCTTTTTTGCCGGGTATTCTAAATCGACTCTCTCTTCCACGGTGTGATTCACCAAGACGGGGCGATCGAGTCAAATTTGTAAGCGTCAATTAATCCAGCTCCGACGGTATGTCGGAGGTGGAAACTTTTGTTTCTATGCCACAATTCCAGCAGACCCCGCCCAAGGACACGGAGCGCAAGTTTTTTAGTAACAACATGGCAGTCATGGCTTTGCCGGATCTGATTGAGGTTCAGACATTCTCCTACAAGTGGTTTTTGGAGAACGGGATCCGCGAGCTGTTTGATGAAATCAATCCGATTAAGGATTTCATCGGTCGGGATTTGGAGCTGACCTTTGAGAAGTATTATCTTGACGAACCAAAGTTTGACGAAAAAACTTCGCGGGAGAAGAACGTGACCTTCGAAGCCCCGTTGCGCGTCAATACCAAATTGACTAACCGCCGTCTGGGCTCGGTTAAAGAACAAGAAATTTATTTGGGCGATCTGCCGATCATGACTCCGCGCGGGACGTTTATCATCAACGGCGTCGAACGCGTGGTGGTTTCGCAGTTGGTGCGTTCGGCCGGAGCTTTTTTCACGGCTGAAGTTTCTCGCGGCCGTCGTTACTACGGAGCCAAGATTATTCCTAATCGCGGAGCTTGGCTGGAATTTGAAACTGACACTAAGAACGTCATGTGGGTCAAAATCGACCGCAAACGCAAAGTACCAGTGACGGCTCTACTGCGGGCTTTTGGTTACGACAATGATGAACAAATTCTGGAGCTCTTCAAGGACGTTGATACTCATCCGCTCAACAAGTATGTCGAGGCTACCATTGCCAAAGACATTTCCAAAAATGAAGAAGAAGGATTGAAGGAAGTTTATCGCCGCATTCGCCCGGGTGATTTGGCCACTGTCGACAACGCCCGTCAGTTGATCCATTCCATGTTTTTCAACTTCGACCGTTATGACTTGGGCACTGTCGGTCGTTATAAGTTTAACTTGCGTTTTGATTTGGACACTTCGCGCGAAGCGGTGGAACCCAAAGCCATTCGCATTTTGACCAAAGAAGATTTGGTGTTGATCATCCGTGAGATCGTTCGTCTCAACGTGGTTCAAGGCGAACCGGACGACGTTGATCACTTGGGCAACCGTCGTGTCCGCGCCGTTGGTGAGTTGATCCAATCTCGATTCCGCGTCGGTTTGGCGCGGATGGAGCGCATCATTAAGGATCGCATGTCCACTCAAGATGTTGAAGCGATCTCGCCGGGGAAGTTGATCAATGCCCGTCCGGTCATCGGGGCGGTGCGCGAGTTTTTCATGTCTTCCCAGCTTTCCCAGTTCATGGATCAAACCAATCCTTTGGCTGAGCTGGAACACAAACGCCGCCTTTCGGCGATGGGTCCGGGCGGGCTTTCCCGCGAACGAGCCGGCTTTGAAGTGCGCGACGTTCACCCCACTCACTACGGCCGCATTTGTCCGATTGCTACCCCTGAAGGCCCCAACATCGGTTTGGTCGGCCACTTGTCGAGTTATGCCCGCATCAATGAATATGGTTTTATTGAAACGCCGTACCGCCGGATGATCAAAGAACAAAATGGCGGCAGGATGCGGGTTCGGGTTGGTGACGAAGTGGAGTACGTCAATGCTTTTAAGGAAGAGAAAGTGATCATCGTTCCGGCGACGACGCCGCTTGACGATGGCGGCTACATTGCCGCCGAGTACTGCGAAGCTCGTAAGTACGGCGAGCCGCGCACGGTCAAATCCGAGGAGGTGGATTTGATGGACGTTTCTTCAGCACAGATTGTTTCTATTGGCACGGCTTTGATTCCGTTTTTGGAACACGATGACGCCACCCGCGCTTTGATGGGCACTAATATGCAGCGTCAGGCAGTGCCTTGCATTCGTCCCGAGCCGCCGCTGGTGGGCACCGGGATGGAAAAGCGGGCCGCTTCGGACTCCGGACACGTCGTGTTGGCTGAACAAGGCGGTGTGATCTCTTATGTTGATGGCAATCGGATTCAAATCACTGACAGCAAGAGCAACACTTTTGATTATAATTTGACCAAGTTCCTGCGATCTAACGCCAGCACGGTTATCAACCAAGTACCAACGGCTAAGCCGGGGGCCAAAGTCAAAAAGGGCGATGTTATTGCCGACGGCACTTCGGTCAAAGACGGCGAACTGGCCTTGGGACAAAACTTGTTGATCGCTTTCATGAGCTGGGACGGTTACAACTATGAAGACGCGGTGATCGTCAGCGAGCGGCTGGTCCACGACGATCGTTTTACCTCCATTCACTTGGAGCATTTGACCATCGACGTGCGTGACACCAAACTCGGGCCGGAAGTGGTGACTAACGACATTCCCAACGTCAGTGAAGAAAAACTCAAAAACCTGGACATGGACGGCATTATCCGCGTCGGCGCTGAAGTCAAGTCCGGCGACATTCTAGTTGGCAAGATTACTCCCAAAGGGGAGACGGAATTATCGGCTGAAGAAAAACTTTTGCGGGCAATCTTTGGCGAAAAGGCTCGCGATGTTCGCGACTCCTCTCTTTATTTGGAGCACGGCGCTCATGGCAAGGTGGTGGATATCAAGATTTTTTCCCGCGATGAAGGCGACCGTTTGTCTCCTGGTGTGATCCGTCAAATTCAAGTTACGGTGGCCGACTTGCGCAAAATTCAAGCCGGCGACAAGGTCGCTGGCCGTCACGGCAACAAAGGGGTCATCTCTAAGGTGGTGCCAATGGAAGACATGCCTTTTACCGACGAAGGCACGCCAGTCGACGTCATCCTGACTCCGCTCGGCGTAGTCTCGCGTATGAACTTGGGCCAAATTCTTGAAGTGCACCTGGGGTTGGCCGCCAACGCTTTGGGCTATCGCGTGGCTTGTCCGCCATTTCTTGGACTTTCTGAAACCCAAATTCGCGGCGAACTCAAAAAGGCCGGCCACCCGGAGTCTGGTCAGGTGATTCTGCTCGACGGCCGTACCGGCGAACCGTTCGAGCATCCCACCACCGTTGGCTTCATGTATATGCTTAAGTTGAACCACATGGTGGAAGATAAAATCCACCAACGCTCGATTGGTCCATATTCGCTGATCACTCAGCAACCGCTTGGCGGCAAGGCCCAATTTGGCGGTCAGCGTTTTGGAGAAATGGAAGTCTGGGCGCTTGAGGCTTACGGCGCGGCTCATACCTTGCAAGAAATTCTGACCATTAAGTCTGACGACGTTCCCGGCCGTTCCAAAGCCTACGAAGCAATTATCAAGAACGAGGACATTAAGAAGGTCAATATTCCTGAGTCATTCAACGTGCTGATCCGCGAGCTCAAAGGCTTGTGTTTGGACGTTGAGCTTCTCAAAAATGGCAAGCGCGTCGAACTTGCCGAGGACAAGAGAACAATCAAAAAGTAAATATGATCTTCAAGCAAGACGTTCTTAAAACCACGGACTTCGACTCGATCCGTTTGCGCTTGGCCTCGCCGCCGGCTATTCGTCGTTGGTCTTACGGACAGGTGGAAAAACCGGAGACGATTAATTACCGCACCCAAAAGCCGGAAAAAAGCGGCTTGTTTGCCGAAGAGATTTTCGGGCCGTCCAAAGACTGGGAATGTTATTGTGGCAAATACAAAAAAATTCGTTACAAAGGAATCGTTTGTGACAAGTGCGGGGTGGAGGTGACTCACTCCATCGTGCGTCGCGAGCGGATGGGGCACATTGACTTGGCTGCTCCGGTGACCCACATTTGGTTTTTGCGCGGAGTGCCTTCAAAGATCGGCACCGTGCTTGATATGTCGGTCATGGCTCTGGAAAAAGTGGTTTACTTTGCCAACTTCATTATCACCGACGTTGACGAAGCGGCTCGGGAAACTTCGATGGAACAGTTGAAGGCCGAGTACAAAGCCAAAAAGAAAATGATTGAAGGTGAGTTCACCCGCGACGTTGGACGCCTGGAAGAAAAGTTTAAGGGCGACGGGGCCAAGGTCTCTGAAGAAACCGAACACTTGGCCGGGATTCGTGATCGCAAGATGGCCGAGTTGGAAGAAGAGTTTTTGATCGTTGATCGCGAG